>JBILJV010000091.1:0-6707 GCA_044377005.1 Bacteroidia bacterium | reverse complement strand
AAACGAGAAGACATCAAGCAAAAGGATATTCAAAGGGAACTTTCTAAAATAAAATTCTGATGATAAAAACAGCCTTATTGTCTTTATTGTGTTTTTCTATGACTCTTGCAAAAGCTCAGTTTTTTGGAAGAAATAACATTGGCATTCACCAAGGGGTTATTTTATTCAATCCCCCTGCATTGAACAACCCAAACAATGCTAACAATAAAAAAAGTTGGGTGAATGAAATTGACAAAAATTTCACATTAGGCACTAAAACCACTTTCAATACAGGAATTGGTTATGGCAATTATCAAAACCCTGACAAAAGATTTGAATCATACCAAAGTACCAATTTTTTTAGAATTAAAATTGCAATGATGATTCATCTTCCACAAACAATTAATCATTACAAAACAAAACCCAACTTATTTAACCCTTATTTTAAAGTAGGCTATAATTTTGACATACTCAACAATTACTTTTTGGCTGTTGGGAATAACAGGGTCAACACCAATTTACGGTTAGGCTTCGGAAATGCCATTAGAATCAATCATTTTGTGGGAATCAACTATGAGATTTCATACAACCAAAGAGTTAACCCCGACTACAGAACATTTTTACAACACACCTTCGGTTTGGTTTTTAATTTAGAAGAACCTTTTCAACGGTTATAAAATCACACCGGTTACCAGCGTGCGCGTCGTCTTTCTTTTTTAGAAAACAAACCCACATTTTTCGACTTTCTCGAACTCTTATCTTCAATAACGTTATTGGAAGTGTCACATGTTTTTGCCTTACAAGACTGTATTGTAGTTGATATAAACGCAATTAAGATAAAAATAAAAAACTGTTTAAACATATTATTTATTGTATTGAAATTTTATTGTTTGCTGGTAGTTATCGGCATCAAATACTATTATATAAAACCCTGATTTGATATCGCTTACATCCATAATAGTTTGATTAACAACCGTTTTTAAGGTTTTTCCAGAAACTTCTTTGAGTTGAACAGTCCATTGACTTAGATTGGCATCAACCTGAATATTGACAATACCTGAACTAGGATTTGGGAAAACATTAACAAGGGATTGTTTATTTACCGATTTAATATCACTTGGCAAGCAATTTGAAGAGGAGGTATCAATTTGTTTACTAAAAAAAATTGCCATGTTTTTAGAACGTAATTTAACATGATCTATTGCATGTCCTGTAAGTCCAGGATTAGAAACCTGCATTGCACAATTGGCAGTATTTAAAGTTGAGTCAAAAAAATATTCTGGTAATTGAGAGATTGTTGGCTTCAATTTTTTAATTAAATTAAAAATTCCACTAGAGCCAAACACATAGGGTCTACTGATAATAGATTGGCAATTGGCAGGAAACCCTTGGGAGCAAATATTATAGTCGTGAAAAATCCTTTGTTGCTTGTAGGGAACAATTAAATCATTGGGTTGATGAAATGCGTATATAACGGGCGCTTTGGTATATGTATAACGACTAAAATTATCAAACATAAGAGCGCCATATATACTTCCCACCCCTTTGATAGTATAATTAATATTTGTTGGATTCAACTCTCCTTCTATTGAACCTAAGTCAGGTCGAGTTAGATTTAAAGCCGACAATGAAGTAGTATGTCCTGTACTTACCAAACAAGGTGATTCATAGATTGTATTGGGTCTTGCCACTGTATTTATGGCATAACAACTTGGGTGTTTTTCCAATGTATCGTCAATAAAAGCTGTTGCTAAAGCAATAAAGCCACCTGCACTTTCACCTACTACAAAGATATTTTTGGGGTCTATATTTAAGGAATCTTTTTGATTGAGTAAAAATCGAATAGCACTCTTTGCATCTTGCATTCCTCTGAAAACAGCTCTGTACCACTCAGCAGAATCTGTCATATTCAAACAATTCCAATTGGAGATATTACAATTGATTGCCGAAGCTGTTTGGAACATTCCTAAACGGTAATTTATAGAAGCCGTAACATAACCTCTTTGCGCAAACTCTTTCATCAAAAATGGAGGTGCACCTGTAGATTTACTTCCTCCCATAAAAGCACCACCATGAATCGCAATGAGCAAAGGTCGTCCGCAAATAGGAGGTGTGTCATTAGTTGGAATTGAAACATCCATCCTTAACAATCTGTTTTGTCCTCCAAAATCAATGGCGGATCCATAAACAATATTAGAAATCCGAATTGTTTGATAGACTGTATCTACCCACTTTTGAGCTTTTAATTGCAACCCAAAAATCAGCAATAAGACACAAACAATTTTTAATTTCATATGAATTAAAATGATTTTGCTATATCAACAAAATCTCTAGATGAGAGCGCTGCTCCACCAATCAATGCACCATCAATATCCGACATTCCAAACAATCCTTTGGCATTATCAGGTTTTACACTTCCACCATATAAGATTGATAATCCTTCGGCAACATCATTATTAAATAAAGATGAGACTACATTTCTGATGTGTTGATGCATTTCATTGGCTTGTTCAGCAGAAGCTGTTACACCTGTTCCTATAGCCCACACTGGTTCATAAGCCAATACGACTGATTTCATATCACTAAAACTCAATCCTTTTAATGCGTCTAATTGATTTTCAATTACTGTAAAATGTTTTGCATCATTTCTTTCCTCTAATGTTTCACCAATACAATATACAACTAGCAATCCTTTTGCCAATGCAACTTTGATTTTCGAAGCACAAGATTCAGTTGTTTCATTGTAATACTGACGTCTTTCGCTATGACCAATTAACACATAATTCATACCTATAGAGCTCAACATTGCTGCAGAAATCTCTCCTGTGTAGGCGCCTTGTTCATGTTGATTCATATTTTGTGCACCTAATTGAATAGATGAGCCTTCTAATTGTTTTTTAAGAGTCACTAAATGAATAAAAGGCGGGAATAAAATTATTTCGGCACCATTCATTAGTTCTGTTTCTGCCATGGTTCTAATTTCATGTACTAAACCTTGACCTTCTAACAAGGTCTTGTGCATTTTCCAATTACCAGCGGCTATTTTTTTTCTACTGTTCATTTTTTTCCCAAGTTCTATATTTTGATTCTTTATCGTAAATTACTTCTAATATTTTTTTATCAAGTTCGTCCAAACTTAAGCCTCTTCTTTTCATCACAATGTCGGCTGTTTGAAATGCTTTTTTTGTCGTGTAAGTGGTCGATCCTTGCGCACCACCCCAACTGAAAGAAGGTATAAAATTGCGAGGGAAACCTGCCCCAAATAAATTTGAAGACACTCCCACAACAGTCCCTGTATTAAACATGGTATTTATTCCACATTTACTGTGGTCTCCCATAAATAATCCACAAAATTGCAATCCTGTTTTTTCAAAATTTTCACTTACATAATTCCACAATTTTACCTCTTCGTAATTGTTTTTTAAATTGGAATTATTGGTATCGGCACCTAAATTACACCACTCTCCTAACACCGAATTCCCCAAAAAACCATCATGGCCTTTATTCGAATAGGCGAATATCACAGAATTATTAACCTCACCACCAACTTTACTATATGGACCAACAGTGGTATCACCGTATATTTTGGCACCCATTTTTAAAGCAGCATGTTCACACAAGGCAAATGGACCTCTAATCATACTCCCTTCCATTATTTCGGCTTCTTCACCAATATAAAGGGGACCATCGGTCGCATTTAAAATACTAGCTTCAACTTTGGCACCCTTTTCCAAAAAAACGGGGTTACTACCGAGTATTATATTTGTTTTACTTATTTCTTGTGATTGTCTGCCACTGCAAATGATTTCAAAATCTTGTTTTATTTGAGACCCGTTATAAGTAAAAATATTGTGAATTCGTTCAAGCATTAAAGGGGCTTCTTCTACTATTACTGTTTCATACTCATCTTCAGAAGTAGTAACATAAGCTAAAAGGATACTATTATAAAGCAACTTTTGCCCCATTTTCAATCCTTTAATTTGTTTAAAAATAGAATTATTGGGAAACAAACGTCCATTTATGTGTAAAATATTATTCCCTTCAATTGATTTATATTTTTCAGAAAGATAAGACACCGTTTTATATGCAACTTTTAAATCTAAGCGTTTTTGCCACTTTTGCGAAATGGTTAAAATACCACAACGAATCTCTGCCGCTGGTCGGGTTAGGGTAAAAGGAAACAGATGACTGATGTGTTCATCATCGAATAAAACAAAATGTGACATTTGACTCATTATATGGTTCAAAGTAAATTAAAATGTAAGAGAAAAAAAAATCCCACTTGTAGAAAGTAGGATTTTTAATTGTTTTTAAAACAGTATTATTTTCTTTCGTAACGTTTACGGAATTTCTCAACTCTACCTGCTGTATCAACAAGTGTTTGTTTTCCTGTAAAGAACGGATGACTTTTGTCTGAAATCTCTAATTTATACAATGGATATTCATTTCCATCTTCCCATTTTGCAGTTTCTTTGGTTTCAACACAACTGCGTGTTAAAAAAGAATGTTCGCTGGTTAAATCTTTAAAGATAACAAAACGGTAATTGCTTGGGTGGATACCTTCTTTCATAAATTATTTTTATTTGGGAGTGCAAAAGTAAATCGAATTTTTTATTCTGCCAAATATTTTTCCAAAAAAACCCAAATAATTACACGACTACTTCCTTACACTTTATCTTAACAAAAAAAGCTAACACCATTCTTACTTTCAATTTAGTTATTTGACTATTTTTGCACGCTTTCGATAATGCCAAAAAATAAACTTAAAAAATTTGCTGAATACGAATCGTTTCACAATACTTTCGATGCCCGAAACCAATTAAAAGGAAAGTGGCATCAAGAGGTCTTCAAAAATAACAACCCCATTACACTAGAATTAGCTTGCGGCAGAGGTGAATATAGTTTTGGCTTGGCGGAACACTTTCCCGAACGAAATTTCATTGGCATCGATGTAAAAGCAGCCCGAATGTGGGAAGGTGCAAAAAAAGCCATACAGGCCAATATAAACAATGTCGCTTTTATGCGTATTCAAATTGATTTTTTGTTAGATTATTTTGAATTAGGTGAAGTTGATGAAATATGGATTACTTTTCCAGACCCTCAACCACAAAAATCTAGAGAAAAACAAAGACTAACAAGCCCAAAATTCCTAGACAAATACAGACTATTACTTGGTATCAACAAATCAGTTCACTTAAAAACTGATAGTGATTTCCTTTTTAAATACACCTTAGACACTTTAACTCCATACCCTAATCAAATCATCGAACTGTTATTTAACATCGACGATAAGGACGATTTACAAGACACTTTGAAAATTAAAACTTACTATGAAAGAATGTGGAGAGACCAAAACATTCCTATAAAATACCTAAATTTTCAATTTAAGTAATCCTCTAAGATAGCCGACCAAGCTTCATAGCTATTCATTCCAACTACCAACTCACGATTTCCTATAAGAGAGACCCCGTCCAATTGTCCTAAATTTTGCTTTTCTGTAACATGAAGCATTATAGGTTTTTCTGTTTTTTCTTTGAGCAGCAAATAATCATTCATTTTCTCAACTAAAAACAAATCTGCGGAATCAAATAAAGGAACATTTTCCATATTACCTTTTAATATCAATTTAACGCCTAATTCCAAGATTCGCTCATCTGAATAATCAGAAGGCAATTCTATCACTTTAATATCAAGGGCTTCTACAAAATCTTTAATCCATTCGATGGGTTGTTTTCCAAATTCTGCAACAATCACAGGACCATTGATCCAAGAAATAATTTCCTTTGCACTTTTGGGTTCAATATAATGATCTGAACTTGGATCGAAACAAAATCCAACAAAATCTGACCAAGCACCTGCGGCATATCGAGCATCGGTTAAATTACTGATAGATGAAAATTTGAGTATAAAGGGATAATTCATATTAGTTAAACTTAATGGCTTTTACAGGTTCTATTTTATTCACCATCCTCACTGGCAAAAACAAAGCAATCATACAGATTAATATGGTTCCAATATTGACTAATAAAATATTTTGCAAACTTAATGAAACTGGCACGTATGACAAATAATAAGTTTCTTGTGACAACTTTATAATCTTATATTCATTTTGCAATTCACACAAACCAATTCCTAACAAATTCCCAAACAACAATCCCATCAACAGAATATAAAATGCGTGATTTAAAAAAATCTTTTTAATCATACTATCTCTGGAACCCAATGCCTTTAACACACCAATCATATTAGTTCTTTCGATTATTAAAACCAACAAAGCAGTAATCATATTGATACAAGCCACTACTATCATCAATGTTAATATAATAACTATATTTTGATCTAAATAACCCAACCAATCAAACAATTGAGGATTCAAATCCATGATACTTTCCGCACTTAATTCTACAGGAAGCATCGTATTTAATTCAGCATGAGTGGCTTTCAAATCTTTCAACTCCTTTACTTTCAATTCGTAATGCGTAATTTGCGGTTTTTTATTTGCAAAAATCCGTTGCATTTCCATCAAACTTCCAATGACAAAAATTTTGTCATTTTCTTCTAAACCAGTTTCATAAACACCTGTAATTGTACATGGGATAACTCGGACAGGCTGGTTAATAAAATAAACTTTTACCTGATCTCCGGTGTCTAAATGCAATCTATCTGAAATTATCTTCGAAATTAAAACCTCTCTTTTTCTTAAAGAATCTCCTACCCTTGGAACATAG
>JBILJV010000036.1:0-23512 GCA_044377005.1 Bacteroidia bacterium | reverse complement strand
GAATCGGTTGGTTTAAATAACTTGCAATTAAATGGAGTTTCTATAAATCCTAATCCTGCAAATGCTGAGTTTGTTGTAAGTTTGTCGCCAGGTCAATTTGAAAACGAAAATTTTACAATGTATAATTATTTCGGGCAAGTTGTTTACGAGCAAGTGATTAAAGGGACTCAAATTCGGGTTTCTACCCAATATTTATGTTCAGGGATTTATTACATCAAAATTGGAAATGAATATAATAAGTTGATTGTTAGTCATTAATTTTATCATAAATTTGCAAAAATGATTCAAGCTATTCTAAATAATACAAGTCGAAATGTAGAAATTAAAGATTCTGAAATATTACTTAACGGAGAGTTAAGAGAATTTGATTTTCAAGTGATTGAAAATCAAAAGTTTTTTCACGTATTATATCAAAATCAGTCTTTTTATTTTGAAATAGTTAGTTTTGATAATGAGAATAAGGTATATACAATAGCTTATCAAGGCCAAAAGTTTGAAATTGGTGTTAAAGATAGGTTCGATCAATTGTTGTCGAGCATGGGATTAGATGCAGTTTCAAAGCCTAAGGTTAATGATGTTAAAGCCCCTATGCCAGGATTGGTATTGAGTATAAAAGTTCATGAAGGTATGGCGGTGAAAAAAGGAGATCCAATCTTAATTCTAGAAGCTATGAAAATGGAAAATATTATTAAATCTCCAGTGGATGGAGTTGTTAAATCCATCTCTGTTTCAGAAAAACAAGCCGTAGATAAAAATCAAACACTAATTAACTTTTAAACATGAAATCAAAAATTAAAAAACTAAGTATTTTCAGCATTTCAATTTTATTGTTATCGTCTTGTGGAAGTTTATCAATCTCCCAAAAAAGGTATAGTAATGGACTAAATATAGATTGGTTTGTTGGGAAAGATAAAAAAGCAGATAGTCCAATAGTGGCTAAGAAAACTAAAAAGACCCATCAAGAAGCAGTTATGCAAACAATTGCGAAAGTGGATGTACAACCCCAAACCAATGAATTCGTTTCGGAGGCACTCAATTCTGAACCTAATAAGGTTGATTTGTCTCAATCTTTCTCAAAACAACAACTAACAAAACACAGAAGTAATGTTATTGCAAGCACTAACAACGTAAAAGAAAAGGTAAATAAAATTAGAACTATTAAAACGTTAAGTAAAATCAAAAAAGCTGGAATTTCCAAAACGGATGACAGTGTAAATGTTTTATACTTAATAATGGCGTTTTTTCCTATTTTGTGTTTAATTGCGGTATATCTGTATGATGGTCAAGTGTCGACAAATTTTTGGGTAGATTTAATATTACACATAACTGTAATTGGAGCCATGGTGTTTGCGGTTTTAGTGGTTTTAGGTATAGTTTCTCTCTAGTTTTATGACTATTACGCAATTAGAATACCTTATAGCGTTAGATACGCACAGGAATTTTGTCAATGCAGCAGAAAGTTGTTTCGTGACTCAGCCGACTTTAAGTATGCAAATACAGAAGCTTGAAGATGAACTTGGGGTAAAATTGTTTGATCGAAGTAAACAGCCTGTAGTGCCAACACACTTAGGGGAAGCTATTATTGTTCAAGCAAGGAATGTATTAAAAGAACATGGCAAAATTCTCGAATTAGTTCAAGATGAAAAAGGAGTAATAAAAGGTGACTTAAGGATGGCTATTATCCCTACAATTGCCCCATATTTAATTCCTCGATTTTTAGTTCGTTTTCTGAATAAGTATCCTGATGTTAATTTGATTATAAATGAATTAACAACCGAGCAAATTATACAACATCTTAAAAATGATCAATTGGATTGTGCTATTATGGCTTCACCCGTTAAAGACAAAAGCTTAAATGAACAAACTTTGTATTACGAGGAGTTTGTAGCTTATGTTTCAAAAAGTGATAGATTGTTCAAAAAGAATACATTAAAAACTGATGATTTAGATTTGAAAGATATTTGGATATTGACAGAAGGGCACTGTATGAGAAATCAAGTTTTGAATATTTGTGGAGAAAGAAAGAAAGATAGCAATAAATCAAGATTTGAATACCAGACAGGAAGTATTGAAACATTAAAAAGGATTGTAGAACAAGACGATGGCGTTACCATTCTTCCTGAATTAGCGATTATGGATATGAGCGATGAACAAATGGAATTAGTTCGTTATTTTAAAGGACCTGAACCTGTTAGAGAGGTGTGCATGTACACTCATAGAAATTTAGTTAAGAAAAAACTTATCAAAACAATGGTAGAAGAGATTTTAGAATCACTTCCAATTAAAATGAAGAAAAAAGATAAAAGAGAGATTATTTCTATTTAGTAAGTAATAGATTCAATTATCTCACCTTTATCGTTAAATGTTTTCCAATTGCCGGTTCTTTTCCCGTTTTTATAATACATAACACTTCTGAGTGTTCCTTGGAAATCCCAAACTTTCCAAGTTCCATGCTTTAAATCATTCTTGTAGAAAGCTACAGATTCGATTTTACCAGATTCATTGTAAGCTGTCCATTCTCCTTGTTTAAGACCACCATTAAATTTGCCGGTCTCTTTCAAAGAGCCATTCATGTGAAATACAGAAAGATGTCCGTCTTTTACTCCATCATTTATTTCGTAGATGCTCTCGATTTGACCTCCTATGTAATATGTTTCGTATGATCCGTTAAAGGCTGCACCATTCACATCAGTGAAAAAACCATTGATAATATTTATTTCAGTTTGTGCATTTATTGCAATGAAGGAACTGAAGAAAAACGATAAGATTAATAATTTATTCATGACTTGTTAATAATTTAGTAACAAAGGTAATAAAAAAATTATCTTTTTTCTAAAATAATTTTAGAATTTTTTGAAGAAAGTTGAATTTGTTTTGATTTGTATGAAATGTAATCTACTACGATGTTGCTTTGATTGTTTAGTAAATAAGAAGGAATGTAACACTCGCCTTTGGAGTTTGTGTAGTAAATTTCGTTTGTGCCATATAAGGTAATCTTAGCGCCAGAAATCAACTCATTATTTACGTCTAATATTTTAATGATAAAATTTTGTTGTTCTATTTTTTCAGCGGAAATAGTTCCGATTATTAAACTTAGAAACATTATTACAATAATTTTTTTCATCACTACGAAATTGAGTAATGAAGGTTACAATAAATTAAAGCCAATATTACCATATTGTTAAGTTTAAATAGATGCTTAATTTCAAATTAATCTTTTGTTTATAAGTTTTACATCACAATTTGCCATATTTCTTAGTTTGTATTGCTAACTTAAATTTCACTAATAGTTAAGATAGAATTAATATAGTAAGGTCAATTTTGCACCATGAATTTTCATAAAAAAATTGCATTTCTAGTTTTATTAAACATATTGTTTTTTTCAACATTTTTAAATGCACAAACAACAGGCGGAATTAAAGGTAATTTAATTGATTCTTCTAAAGTTGAAACAATACCAAATGCAAGTGTTATCATTCAAGGTACAAGCAAAGGTGTTTCTTCAAATTCAAATGGGGAGTTTGAAATATTAAAGTTAAAACCTGGTAAATATAATTTAATAATTTCATGCACTGGTTTTGAAAACGATACTATATTTAACATAGTTGTTGCTACTAGTGTTGTTAATATTGGAACGATCAACTTAATAACTTCATACCAATTAATAGGTGGAGGAGGAAAAGCTGTTTCAAGAAAAAATAATTCTATAAAAGCTGGGATTCAAGAAATAAAAAAATCTGAAGTAGTTGCAAACAATATCACCTTTGAGCAGTTAAAAAATAGTCAGGATAATGATGCAGCGAAAGCAGCTGCAAGGGTGCCCGGTGTAACGCTCATTGAAAATAGATTCATTATGTTAAGGGGGTTAAGCCAGCGTTATAACAGTGTACAAATAAATGGTATCAATGCTCCTAGTACAGAAGTTGATAGACGTGCATTTTCTTTTGATTTAATACCTTCTAGTATGTTAGATAAAATGATGATTTATAAATCACCATCGTCTGACCTAGCTAGTGATTTTGCGGGTGGTGTTATTAAAATAGGGACTAAAAGTAATGTTGAACGTGATTTTATTACATTTGGATTGGGACTTGGATTTAGAGTAAATACAACGTTTGCATCGGCTCAACATAACACAGTAGGTTCTTCAACAGACTATTTGGGTTTTGATAATGGCGTAAGATCTTTGCCAGATGGTTTTCCAAGTTCAATTGCTGGACTTAATACTTCTCAATCACTTCAATATGGCAAGCTTCTCGAAAATAATTATAAATTAAATAATGTAAAATCACCATTTGATTTTAGCTGGTCTTTAAGTCAAGGGAAAAATTGGAAGATTAAAAAAATGAAGTTGTATACCACCAACAGCTTTAATTATTCTACAAGTTATCAAAAAAACATAACCAACAGATACCGTTATCAAAATGATCAAATAGAATATGTAAGACAAATGTTTAATTACAGTGATGAAAACTATGCTGTTGAAACCAAAATTAGTGCTTTAAGTAACTGGATTCTAAAAATAAACAAAAATCATACTGTAGCTTTTAAGAATATTTTCAATCAAATTGGTGAAAATGAAACCACTGTTAGAACAGGGGTTAATCCAACCGAAAGACCTCAGGATGAATTTAAGAATTATGGATTTCATTATACTTCAAGAAGAATTTATTTTGGTCAAATTGAAGGTGATTTAAAGATTAAAGACAAAAATAGTAATCTAAATTATGGATTAGGTTTTAGTAATGTTAGAAGAAATGAACCAGATTACAGACGTTTTAGAACCTCAAGAATTATTGGTTCCAATGAAGCATATACTTTGATAGATCCTCCAAGTGCAAGTTTATTTGATGCTGCTAGATTCTATTCTATATTAAATGAAAATACGGTTTCTGGAACCATTCAGTATGAAAAGTCTTTTAAAACCAAATTAGATACTGCCAATGATTTGAAATTAAAGGTAGGTGCTTATGCCGAAAATAAAAGTAGAAATTTTGATGCCCGTTGGTTAAGTTATACATATGTGGGTAACCCCAATTTGAAAAATGATTTTTTAACACAATCAATTGGTGAATTATTTAAGGTGGAAAATATTAATAATGTTTCAGGTTTTAAACCTAGTGAAGGAACCAATCCAAATGATAAATACAGTGCAAATAACCAATTATTGGCATCTTTTGTAAATGCTTCTTTACCTTTAGATAAGTTTAAATTTAATTTTGGAGTAAGGGCTGAATATTTTAATCAGTCATTGGAAAGTGCTGACCAAAATGGATCAATTAATGTATCATTAGTAAACTTAAATATTTTACCTTCAATAAATACAGTTTATTACTTAAATGACAAAAACCTACTTAGGTTTGCTTATGGTAAAACTGTAAATCGCCCTGAGTTCAGAGAGTTAGCTCCTTTTGTTTATTATGATTTTATGTATGATGTAAATATAGTTGGTAATCCTAACTTGAAATCATGTTTAATTGACAATCTCGATTTTCGATTTGAAAAATATCCAAGTAGTTCCGAAACCGTTAGTTTAGGATTATTTTACAAGAATTTTTTAAATCCTATTGAAAATTATGTTGTACCAGTAGGTTTAAGTCAACAGTTTTTCTTAAACAATGCTGCAAAAGCTACGAACAAAGGAGTTGAATTTGAATATAGAAAATCATTAGAAAATAACTTCCAAAGTAAGTTTTTAAAGAAAATATCTATGAATATCAATGCTTCTTATATTATCAGTAATGTAGATTTGGGTAATGATAGCACGTTGAGTCAAGACAGAAAACGACCACTTCAAGGTCAATCACCATATATTATTAACATGGGACTGCTTTATGATGACAATAAAAAAGGTTTAACTGTTAATATGTCTTATAACATTTTTGGGGAAAGAATAGCTTTTGTTGGAAATGATATTTTCCCAACTGTTTATGAAATGCCTAGACATGCAGTTGATTTAACTGTTGTTAAAGAATTTTCAAAACGTTTTACTATGAAGTTTGGTATTAGTGATTTATTGAATTATAAAACACAATTATGGCAAGATACAGACGGTAATGGTAAAATAGACATGAAAACTAACAAAACCGATCATGAAATTATGTCATTTAAACGAGGTCAATTGATTAACGTAGGTTTGTCATATAAAATTAAGTAATGAATAAATTATTTTTAGTCGTTCTATTCGCTTTCTTTTCTGCTTGTTCTAATTCCAAACAATCAACTTCTATAGATGATTATGCCATAGATAAAGATTCTTTAATGATGCAAATAGTGCCATTTATTGCTAAGTTACACGACAGTATCTCAAATCAAAACAGATTTTTAGATAAAAACAGGTCTTACATGGAAAGTCATATTGTTGAACGCCAGTATCAATGGTTGAATTTTTATACAGACAAAGATAGTTGGAGTTATTTTCAAGTGTCAAGGTTAGAACCAAGTATGAAAAATGATAAATTTTCTGCTATTTGTGGTCGATTTAAGTTGAATGGTGAAAACATAATCGAATCATCATCCTTTAATGAAATATATTGGACTTGGAAAATGAGAGAAGAGCAACTTAAAATTAAATCAAGTAAATTATTTGAATTAGTGATAAGTAAAAAGTCTATTTTGCCATATCAATATCCACAAGCCAGCGAAGATTGGATTGAGTTTCCTAGCGACAAAGTCTATTATGATTCCAAGTCCCAAACTTGGAAGATGAAATAATTATCTTTTTTTCCATTTTATTCCACAACCTATTGCTTTTGTAGTTTGGGTTTCTATGGTTTTGTTTTTAAGTAATGCATTAACTGCATCTTCAACATATTTCTTTTTAACCTCTTTTGGATTTTCGTAATTATCATCAATTGCACCGATGTATTTTACAATCCAATTGTATTTCTCTTTTTTAATTATAAATACGTGGGGTGTTTTATTTGCTCCATATGTTTTTGCTAATTCTTGAGTTTCGTCTAATAAATAGGGAAAGGTAAATCCTTTTTCTTTGGACCTCATTTTCATTTTAGAATAAGAGTCCTCAGGATAAGCCAATGAGTCATTCGAATTAATAGCTACAACGGGATAGCCTTTTCGTTTGTATTTTTTGTCTAAAGCTATAATTCTATCTTCGTATGCTTTCGAATATGGGCAGTGGTTACAAGTGAAAATAACAATTGCTCCCTTTGCTTTCTTTAAAGATGAAAGGGAGAAAAGAGTGCCATTTGTGTTTTTTAGACTAAAATCTACAGCTATAGACTCAGGTTCATAGAAGCTGGAATTATTCTTAAATGAAAAAAAGAAAAGACTTGAAAAGGCAAGAATGTAAAAGGCTTTTTTCATGTTACAATTTTTCTTGAGTTAAAAGTGAGTGTAATTGTTCGTAACTGTCAAATGAACCTTCATGTACCCTTTTTGAATTTGTTTTAATGACCAATGTAAATGGAATAGATCCCTGCCATCTTGAATCTACATTTTCTATAAAAGTATTGGTGTTTGTTAAGGTTGCCAAATAATGATTGCCCTTTATTTGGTAGTGTTTGATTAACCATTCAGCCGATTTTTTAGCTTTTTTATTATCAAGAGAAATGGAGATGAATTGGTAAGTGCTGTCCATGTTTGCTTGAGCTTGTGCAAAGTAAGGTAATTCATCTAAACATGGCTTACACCATGATGCCCAAAAATTAATAACGATTGTTTTTCCTGAGTCGGCTTTCACCTGAGTAAGACTTGTGGCACTATCTTGATTAATAACTTGACAGGTTTGCGACCATGCAGAAATTCCCGTTAAAAAGATTGTTATAAATAAAACTACATTTTTCATGTAAGAACAAAAATACAATTAGAATAAGGGATTTAGCAAGTTTAAATTGTCGATAAACAAAAATTGAGTATAAAATGCCATAAGAACAAACTGTTAAAAAACAAATAAAAAGGGACCTCTTTTCAGAAGTCCCTTTTTATTGTATATATTAAGTTTAAAATTACATGCTCATTGTTCCAAGAACGCTGTTCATGTTTCTAACGGCATCAGCCGATTTATTGAAGGCTTCTTTTTCAGAATCCGTTAATTTGTAATCTACGATTTCTTCCCAACCGTTTTTACCAATAACAACAGGAACACCTAAGCAAATGTCGTTTTGACCATACTCGCCTTCAAGGAAAACACAACAAGGCATAACTTTTTTCTCGTCTCTAAGAATAGCTTCAACCAATGCAGCGCCTGCAGCTCCCGGAGCATACCATGCACTAGTTCCTAAAAGGCCTGTAAGTGTTGCACCACCAACCATAGTGTCAGCAGCAACTTTATTAAGTTCTTCTTGATTTAGTTTTTCAGAAACAGGTAAACCGTTAATTGTAGCTAATCTAGTTAATGGAATCATAGTAGTGTCACCGTGGCCACCAATTACAACTCCATGAATATCATTAGTAGATGCACCTGTAGCAAGAGATAAATAGCATTTGAAACGAGCACTGTCCAAAATACCACCCATTCCAATGATTCTGTTTTTAGGCAAACCACTTGATTTAAGAGCTAAATATGTCATAGTATCCATAGGATTACTAATTACAATGATAATAGCATTTGGAGAATGTTGTAAAATATTTTCAGTTACAGTTTTCACAATACCCGCGTTTATACCAATTAGTTCTTCTCTAGTCATACCTGGTTTTCTTGGTATTCCACTTGTAATAACCACAACATCAGAATTAGCAGTTTTGGAATAATCATTAGTGCTTCCAATAATTCGGGTGTCAAAACCTAATAAAGAAGAAGTTTGAAATAAATCTAAAGATTTACCTTCACTAATTCCTTCTTTAATGTCCAATAATACTAGTTCAGAACATAATTCTTTACGTGCAATGTTGTCTGCACATGTTGCGCCAACGGCTCCGGCTCCTACAACTGTAACTTTCATATTTATTATTTAATTATTAATGTATTTTTTTGCAAATGTAACGTTTTATTTTAATAAAAAATAAATTCAAAAGGACTGTTTTTGGTTATTTATTTCTTTTTTTGTTGCGTTTATAAATAGTTTAAAATCACTGATTTTAGTTAGAAAAAATAAATGCATTAGACATAAATTTGCAACAATGAATAGTAGTAAAATTATTAACGATCCCGTTTATGGATTTCTTACCATTCCAAGTACTTTGATTTTTGAATTAATTGAACATCCTTTTTTTCAGAGATTAAGAAGAATTAAACAACTTGGAGTAACGGATTTTGTATATCCAGGAGCTACTCATACACGCTTTCATCATGCATTGGGTGCACTTAATTTAATGGTAAAAGCAGTGGAAACCCTCAAGCAAAAAGGTGTTAAAATTACAGAAGCAGAGTCGGATGCTTTATATGCAGGGATACTTCTACACGACATTGGTCATGGTCCATACAGTCACTCTTTGGAGAATTCAATTATTGAAGGTGTGGCTCATGAAAGAATTTCTTATTTGCTCATGAAAAAATTAAATGAATCTTTAGAAGGGAAGCTAGATTTAATGATTTTAATATTCAGTAATCAATACAAAAAGAAGTTTTTATATCAATTAATTTCTGGTCAGTTGGATATGGATAGATTGGATTATTTGAGTAGAGATAGTTTTTTTACTGGTGTTGTTGAGGGGCAAGTTGGGGCAGAAAGAATTATCAATATGCTAAATGTTGTTGGAGATGAATTAGTAGTTGAGGAAAAAGGGATTTACAGTATAGAGAAATTTATTATTGCCAGAAGAATGATGTATTGGCAAGTTTATTTGCACAAAACGGTTGTTGGTGTTGATGTGATGCTCATTCAAATAATGAAAAGAGCAAAGTTTTTGGGGCTTCAATCTTTATTAAAAGAGCCAATTTCACCAGCATTGCATTATTTTTTAAACAATACAATTAGTGTTGATGCTTTAGAAAACAACGAAGATGTATTGAATTGTTTCATCCTATTGGACGATTCAGATATTTTAAATGCAATTAAACAATGGCAATTTTCAGAAGACAAGGTTTTGAGGTTGTTAAGTGAAAGTTTTATTAACAGAAAATTGCCAAAAGTAATTGTTTCTGATAAACCAATTCATCAAGAAGAGATAGAAAAAATAAAAAAAAGCACTATTAAGAAGTATAAAATCAAAGAAGAGGAGGTGTCTTATTTTGTTAATCACAGTATTATGAAAAATGATGCTTATAGGGTTGATAAGTACAATGGAATTAAAGTTTTGAAAAAAAATGGCGAGGTTTTAGATGTTGCAGATGCCAGTGATAATTACACATTGAAGGCTTTAAAGGACACTGTAAAAAAATATTATTTAAGCTTTTATCGTTAAATTGTATCTTCGCAGCTTTGTATGGTTCAGATAACAGCAGAAATAATAGCGCAACTAATTGGTGGAAAAATAGAAGGTAACCCTTCTGCAATTGTTACTCGTGCCGGAAAAATCGAAAGTAGTACCTCCGAAGATATTAGCTTTTTAGCAAATCCTAAATATTCTCATTTCATATATGAAACTAATGCTTCTATTGTTATTGTTTCGAATGATTTGGTGATAAATCAACCTGTAAAAGCAACATTAATTAGGCATGCAATGCCCTATTATGGTTTTTGTATGGTTCTTAATAAGTTTTTTAATCCCCATGTTAATAGAGTAGGAATTGATAAATCTGCTATTATTCACCCAACGGCTCAAATAGGAAAGGATGTATTCATTGGACCTAACGTTGTTATTGAAGAAAATGCAAGGATTGGAGATGCTGCTCAATTGTATGCTCATGTTTTTGTGGGCAGAAATGCACATGTTGGAGAAAATACTATACTCTATTCTAGTGTTTCTGTTTATTCAGATTGCTTAGTTGGTAATCATTGTATCATCCACGCGGGAACAGCCATAGGTTCGGATGGATTTGGTTTTGCTCCAACTCCAGATGGTTCTTATGCAAAAATACCACAAATAGGAAATGTTATTATAGAAGATAATGTAGAAACAGGCGCAAATTGTTGTATAGACAGAGCAACAATGGGAAGTACTATACTTAGAAAGGGAGTAAAGTTGGATAATATGGTTCAAATAGCCCACAATGCTGAAGTTGGTGAAAATACAGTCATTGCAGGATTGAGTGGGGTAGCGGGTAGTACTAAGGTTGGAAAGCAATGCGTTATTGGAGCACAAGTTGGTATAGTAGGACATATTACAATAGCTGATGGCACTCAAATAGGAGGTCAATCGGGTATCCCTAAGTCAATATTAGAACCTAATCAACAGTTTATTGGGTCTCCGGCAATGCCAGTAAAGGATGCCTTTAAAAGTCAAGTTTTACAAAGGAATTTGCCTGCTCTTGAAAAAAGAGTAAGGGAATTGGAACAAATAATAAAAGAATTAAAAAAAGCATGAAACAAACTACCCTAAAACAAGCGGTTACTATTTCAGGTGTTGGATTACATACTGGAGCAAATGTAAATTTAACATTTACCCCTGCTCCAATCAATCATGGATACAAATTTCAAAGAATAGATGTTGAAGGTCAGCCAATTATAGAAGCTGATTGCGATTTAGTTGTTGATACATCTAGAGGAACAACCTTGGAAAAAAATGGAGTTAGAGTAAGTACAGTTGAGCATGCATTAGCAGCTTTAGTTGGTTTGGAAATTGACAATGTTTTATTACAAATTGATGGCCCTGAAATGCCTATCATGGATGGCAGTTCTTACCCTTTTATTGAAAAGATTTTAACGATTGGGATTGAAGAACAAGATGCCGAAAGAGAGTATTTTGTAGTTCCTAATAACATACATTACAGTGATGCTGAAAATCAAGTTGAAATGGTTGCTATGCCATTAAATGATTATAGACTAACCGTAATGGTGGATTATAATAGCCCCGTTTTGGGAAGTCAACACGCAACAATTACAAATTTATCTGAATTTCAATCGCAAGTTTCTTCATGCAGAACCTTCTGTTTTTTACATGAACTTGAAATTATGCTTAATAACAATTTGATTAAAGGCGGAGACTTGAACAACGCAATTGTTATTGTAGACAGAGTTGTAGAAGATGCCGAAATGGAGAGATTAGCAAAGGTTTTTAATAAACCGAAAGTGGAGGTTAGAAAAGAAGGAATTTTAAACAACGTTGAATTGCGTTTTCAAAATGAACCTGCAAGACATAAATTACTTGACTTGATAGGAGACTTGGCTTTAGTTGGAATGCCATTAAAAGCACAAATAATGGCAGCAAGACCAGGACATGGAAGTAATGTTGCTTTTGCAAAAAAAATAAAAGCATTAATTAAAAAGTCAAAGAAAAAACAAGCAAACGAGGCTCCTATTTACAATCCAAATCAAAAAGCAATTTTTGAATACAAAGATATCAATCGTTTTTTACCACATGCTCACCCTTTTTTATTGGTAGATAAAATTATCGAAAAAAGTGAAAAAGAGATTATTGCAGTAAAAAATGTAACGGGCGACCAATACTTTTTTGCAGGACACTTTCCTGGGGATCCTATTATGCCAGGGGTATTACAGTTAGAAGCTATGGCACAAGCAGGTGGAATTCTTATATTAAGTGAAGTGCAAGATCCTGAAAATTATGCTACTTATTTCATGAAAATAGACAATGCTAAATTCAAAGAAAAAGTAGTGCCTGGAGATACATTGGTGATGAAAATGGAGCTGTTAGAGCCAATCAGAAGAGGTATTTGCTTAATGAGAGGTAGAGCTTATGTTGGTGAAAAATTAGTAAGTGAAGCAGAAATGATGGCTCAAATTGTTAAAATTAAGTAATTGATTAGGGGATAGTTTAATAAAAATTGTAATACAGAAATATAAAACAATGATACAACCATTAGCATATGTTCATCCAAGCTCTAAAATTGCAGAGAATGTTGTCATAGACCCATTTGTTACCATTCATAAAAATGTTGAAATTGATGAGGGATCTTGGATTGGTTCTGGAGTAACCATTTTTGAAGGTGCAAGAATTGGTAAAAATGTTAAAATTTTTCCAGGAGCAATTGTTTCTGCAATTCCGCAAGATTTGAAATTTGATGGTGAAGATTCTTTAACTATAATTGGTGAAAATACTGTAATACGTGAGTGCGTTACATTAAACAGAGGAACTAAAGATAGAGGTAAAACCGAGATAGGTAAAAATGTTCTGATCATGGCCTACAGTCACGTTGCTCACGATTGTGTTATTGGAGATAATGTAATTTTAGCAAATAGTACACAAGTGGCAGGTCACGTGATTGTAGGGGAATACGCTATACTTGGTGGTGCAACTTTGGTTCATCAGTTTGTACATATTGGCAAACATGCAATGATAAGTGGTGGTAGTTTAGTAAGAAAAGATGTTCCACCATATACCAAAGCTGCAAGAGAACCTCTTAGTTACGAAGGTGTAAACTCAATCGGTTTAAGAAGAAGAAGTTTTTCAAGTGATAAGATTGCCGAAATTCAAGAAATATATAGAACACTTTATGTAAAAGGTTTAAATAATGCTAAAGCAATCGCTGAAATTGAAGCTAACATGCAAGCAACTCCCGAACGTGATGAAATCTTGTTGTTTATAAAAAATAGCGACAGAGGAATCATGAAGGGATACATTTCTAAATAAGTCAATACTTATTAATGGATAATCTTAAAGTCGAAAATATAGGGAAACACTATCTTTCTCAATGGTTATTCAGAAATATCTCTTTTAGTTTAAATACGGGTGAAAGTATCGCCATAACTGGTCACAATGGCAGTGGAAAATCTACACTATTGCAAATTGTTTATGGATTAGTTCAACAGTCAGAAGGTGGAATCTTTTTTAATGATAAAAGTGTTGAAAATCCTGAATTGATTTTTTCTATAACAACACCTTCTCTTGAATTACCTATGGATTTCTCAATGAATGATATTCTTAAATTGTATCAATCTTTGAATAAAATAAGTATGGATTCAGATGTTTTTGGATTAAAGTCTATGTTTACAAATAAACAAATGAAACAACCTTTAAAAAACTTCTCATCAGGTATGTTACAACGTTTCAAAACAGCATTATGTCTCTATTCAGATAGTCCAATACTTTTATTAGATGAACCTTTGAGTAATATGGATTTAAAAGGAGAAAAATGGTATCAAAATTGTATTAATGAAATTCAAAATAACAAAATAATATTGTTTGCAGGAAATCAAAAGAATGAAATTGAATTAGCAACAAAACTCATTGAAATTGTATGAAAATAACATTTAGTTTAATTATAGCGTTTTTCTCAATGTCTGCTATGGCCCAACTTTCCGACAAAGATGTAAAAAAACACCAAAAGAAGGTTTTAGAGTCTCTAGAAAAAAAGAAAGGTATTAGTAGTTTGGATACACTTTTTTGCAAAGGGAAATCTAATGCACTTGTAAATGTATTAAGTAAAAGTATTTTGTTGGGTGCTGAAGAGCAAACAATTCAAGATTTGAATACTAAAAAAGCTTTCATAATCATCTCACTAAAGAATTACAAGGATCAAAGTCAAGTGGTTAGATATTACTACCATTATCAATTCCCTACCTTGAAAATGCAATGTGATGTTCCTTCAGAAATAGGTAGCTTAGATGTTTATGAAACTATTTGTAAATACCAATTAATCAATGAATATGGTTTAGATACAATGAAGGTAGAATTATTTACAGTTTTAAAAGGGACTATTAATCCAAGTATTAGTGTATCTATTGACCAAAATAGGGTATCTGCAGCTCAACAAGATTTAAATAACTACAATGTTATAGTTCCAAGAAATAAACAATCTTTTTTAATGTTTTTGGGAGATAATATTCAACAAGACAGTAAAATGATTGGTTCTATTGTAAAGTCAACTATCAATGGTAAGGAAGGATTACTAACTCAATATTCGGTGTTTAATTCTGTGGGGGCCATGGTATGTACGGCAACCGAAAAAACATTTATGTCTCATGAATGGAATTTGTTAACATACAAAAATAACAGATTTAATACTATTACATCATCAATTGGGCAAGACAAAGAAGATATTGTTAAATACTTAATTGAAAATGGATTTTTATAAGATAAAAAAAGCTACCCCAAGGTAGCTTTTTTTCAAAAGTTGTAGAGTGGAGATTAATCACCTCCAGTTTCATTGACATTGCCAAACTCTTGATTTTCTCTTGGTTTTGCAATCGTTACGATCATTTTTCGACCACTTAGGTCTTGACCATTTAAGGCTTCAATTGCCCTAAGACCGTCTTCTTCGTTTGCCATTTCAACAAAACCAAAACCCTTGCTTCGCTTGGTTTCTTGGTCTCTAACGATTTTGGCTCCAATGACTTCACCGAATGGTAAAAAAGAATTCTTTAATTCTTCTGTTCGAAGTCTGTAGTTTAAATTTCCAATGTAAATTCTCATTTCAATAAGCAGATTAATTTTAATGTTCGAAAACAAAACTAATCAAATGAAAATAATTTCCAATAGTTTTTTTTAAAAAAATGGAATACAACTGTAAATCAGCGTCTTAAATTTATTTTAGAGCCAGTTTCTTAATTAATTTCTTTCTTCCACCCTTTAAAAATACAAACAATTGAAAATGTATTAAATGGAAATAGATTAATTAGTAGATTGAGTGGCATTCAAATGATTCTTTATCAATTGTAATAAATAGTTGCGGTGCTCTTTGGTTTCACCAGTTGAGGTAACATTAGCAGTTTGCAACATTTTTTGAATACTCATAATTTGACTACTTGCTTTTGATTTTGAAAGTTGGTCATGGTTTCTGTTATTACAAATTTCAAATAATAACTCAATGTATAGAATTTGAAGATTCTGCCTTGTTGTATTAACATTGCCTTGTAAATCATTTTGAAAAATACTTTGACTTAAATCTTTTAAAACATCACTTAAACCATAAGTATTTCCATACAATTTAGTATCATTAATTCTTTTTAATGTAGTAGGGTGAAGTACATGAGAAAGAACAGATCTTTGCATGTTTAATATTCTATCATGAATCTTAGGGTCTTCGCCGCTTGAGAAAAATCCAAACCCTCTTCTTTGTTGTTGCAGTAAAGTAATTAATTCCCCATTAAATTCCACAGCTTGAGGCGCGAACAAATAATCATTTAGCCATTTCATTGCATTTTTTTGAACTACAATTGGCACAGGTTCAAATGGTTTTTTACTGCTTTTTTGGTTTGTGAATGAACGGTCTACATATACACCTCCAATGTATCTTGAAACAACACCAGCTTGCACACTCCATTCCCCTGTCAAAATTAAAAATTTAGAACGAAGTGCTTCGTAACTTCTATTGTCTGTGCCATAGTTTTGGTGGAGAGTGCTTAAGTTTCTCTTGATTAAATCAACTCTTTCTTTTGCAAAACCAATAGCATCACTACTTAAGTCGCCAATCATAACTCTTGGGTCAATTCCTTTACCAGGATTACGCATATCATCAGCATCATTACCAAAGGTTAATTGAGGTTCTGTACTTCTGTTTAAAATTGCATTAATTCTATTTTGCACATTTATTGAATCTGATTCTTGAAAATAACCAAACTCAATAGCCCACATGTCGTATGGTCCTGGTTTTTGTGTGTAATAATGTGTGGTTTGATTAATTCTATTACTATAATTAACAGCAGGATAGTCCATTACACTTCCAATAAGACCAATTTCTTCTATTTTTTTAGTGTTATACAAATCATCAACAGAGTGAAGTTGGGAAGCTTTCATGTTGTGGTTTAGTCCAAGCGTATGACCAACTTCGTGAAGAATCAAATAATAAAGACCTTGTTTTAATAACTCGTCTTTTTGTTTTTGGGTTGATTCTGAATTATTAGGAAGAAGGGCATACCCTAATAAATTTTGATTGTGAAGTAAGTCATCAACTCCACAATAATGTTGATTATTTTCGTTGTCAGTTAATCCTAATATATTTTGATTTTCAAATGCTTTTTGAGATTTTAGTCTATTGGTAATAAACACCCATTCTAGCATAATATCAGCGCCTAATATTTCTCCAGTTCTTGGGTTTACAAAGCTTGGACCATATCCGCCAAATGGAGGTTCAGGGCTACTTGTCCATCTAAGTACATTATATCTGATATCACCTGCATCCCAATCGCAAACATCGGGTTGTTCGTTTATTTGAATGGCATTTTTAAATCCAGCTTTTTCAAAAGCAATATTCCATTGAAGAATAGCCTCTTTAATAATAGGACGAATTTCTACAGGAGTGGTATTTTCTATCCACCAAGTAATAGGTTTTAAAGGTTCCGACAAAGTGGCATTAGGATCTTTTTTTTCTAAATTCCAACGATGTATCAAATCTCTATAATTGATACCATCGGTAGTTGTCATATGGTTAGTTTGGGTAGTGAAATAGCCAATTCTAGGGTCGTCAAAGCGTGGTTTGAAATTGTTTTTTGGCATTTCAATAAAACTATGTTGAAGGTAAATGTCAATATATCGTGCGTCAGTAATTGCTTGAGATGGAGCGCCTCTGCTAGCAGCATTGTCAAATACGTATTTAACAACAATGTCGGAATTCTCGGGATAATTTTTTACTTGATGGTAATGTGTTTTAGATTTACTTAAATTCCCCAACCCAAAGCCTGCAAATCCTAACATAGGTCCACCTTGTTTGATTTGATAAAGAGCTTCGGTTAAAAATAAGTTATCAGCTTCAATTAAATATTCAGTTCCATTTTCATTTTGGGCAATAATTTTTTCACTAGCCATTACAGCATTAGAGATATTTGCATCAGCAGATTTGGCTAATGCATGGTTTGGGTCGAAATAATAGGCAGTATTTTGGGTTACAAACTCAATTTGGTTAAAATATTTACTAATTTTAAAAACCTTATTATCTCTGAATGTACCTCTATTATGCCCAGTGTTACTAATGCCATTTTCAACATAACTGAAGTATATAAACTCTTTATTAAGTTGAGATTCCTTGATATGCATATAAAGAGCACCTGTCGCTGTATCTTGGTAAAGATTGAACAACCCTTCCATTTTTTTATAGCTTTTAATTTTATCTTTTATAAAATTAGATTTTGGCATCACCTTAACTGGTTCAGCATTTTTGTTTTTTTTATCTTTTTTTTGCGCAAATGTTGTATTGTAACAAATTGATAATGATACAATTGATAGAATAACTAATTTAAATGACATATAATTGATTTTGTAAAGTACAAGTTTATTGTAAAAAACTATGATTTTGTAAATTATATTTACACAAATGTTAAAACATTGAAATAAAAAGATTTTTTTTTCGTTTATTATAAAAAAAACTTATTTTCGTGCTTTGTAATTCACCAATAATGACACTTAATTTACGATTTTTCATATTATTTATAGCATTTAGCATATTCAGTTTATCTGCTCAGAAAAAGGAAGCATCTTTGGATTTCGGATTGTATTTAGGCGCTTCTAACTATATGGGCGACTTTACAAAGGGAACTATGCCAGTAATGGGAGAAACAAAACCTGCTGGTGGTTTAATAGCAAGATATAACTATGGGCCTTATTTAACTTTTAAAGGAACAGCTTTGTATGGGAGAATCGAAGGCGGAGATTATAATTTTTCAGATGATCCAGGTAGAAGAAGAAGAAACTTAAGTTTTAGATCAGATATCGTTGAGTTTTCAGTTCAAGGTGAATGGAACATCAGAGGATATGAAAATACTAGAACCTCTTATGCATGGACTCCTTATTTATTTGGAGGAGTTTCGGTTTTTAGATTCAATCCAAAAGCACAATTCAATTATAAAGATGGATTACATGATCCGTCTCTAAGAGTACAAGATGGCGATTGGGTGGAATTACAACCGCTAGGAACTGAAGGCCAAGAAACGACAAAATTTAATGATAAGAGAAGGTATTCTCTAACACAAATCAGTATTCCTGTAGGCTTTGGAGCAAAATGGCAATTAGATGACCATTGGGCTTTAGGATTTGAATTTGGTCTTAGAAAAACTTTTACAGATTATTTGGATGATGTTTCTACTATTTATGTTGATGATATTATTGTAGGAGGAGCAAGTGGTCCATTGGCTTTGGCAATGAAAGATAGAAGTTTAGAAGTAAATGAAATGAAGTTTGAAAACAATGAAGCAAGAGGTAATTCAGGAGGTAAAGATTGGTATATGATGACAGGTATTACAATTACATACAGAATCTTAGGAGGACGTCAACCTTGTTTCAATTTTTAAATAAATAGCTTATAGATAAGAACTCTACTAAGTGAAATTTATTAAATCCATTTTAATCTTGGTGTTGATAATAACACCACTAATTACTTTTTCTCAAAAATATAGAAACGGAAAAAGCGAATGGGGTGTTTTTCTTGGCGGTAGTAATTACTTTGGTGATATAGCCCCTGAAATTGTTTTAAATGAAACCCAATTGTCATACGGTTTATTCTATAAGTTCCATCATTCTCGTTTTTTTACAAGTCGTTACCAGTTTGCGAAAGCTAAAATATCAGGTAATGATATGAATTTTCAAGCGAATTCATACCGCAATTTGACCTTTACTAGTAATATATATGAGTTGTCTTATTTTACCGAATTTAATTTCAAACCTTTTGGAATTAATGTCAGAGATGAAAAAGAAACTTTTTTTATTTTTACAGGATTTAATCTATTTTTATTTAACCCTCAACGAGAATTAAAGAGTGGAGAGCCTCTTAATCTGCAAGAATTTGGCACAGAAGGACAGATTGTAAATAATGAAAAAAAATACTCATTAATACAACCTGCCATTACATTAGGTTTTGGTCATAAGTTCAATGTAGGGCGGAGGTATGTGGTAGGAACAGAGATTGGTTTTAGAAAAACATTTACAGATTATCTTGATGATACCAAAGGAAATTATGCCTCTTATCAATTGATTGCAGAAAAACAAGGCCAAAATGCTGCTTATCTTTCACAAGGACAAACTATAAACAATCAAAGGCCAATACAAGCGCAAACAATGAGAGGCGATGAGCATTTAAAAGATTGGTATTTTTTATTTGGAATAACAATTTCTAGAAGGAAAGTTAATTTACAACCCTGTGGCTCTCCATTATAAACAATTGATAAAATAGAATTACATTTGCAAATCATTAATGGTAGAAAATATTTTAGAACAAATAGACGTTAATAAATTACCTAATCATATTGCTATTATTATGGATGGTAATGGCAGATGGGCAAAGAAACGTTCTTTACCAAGAGTTGTAGGTCATGAATATGGAGTTAAGTCAGTGCGCTTAGTTGCAGAAACAGCAGCTAAGTTGGGTGTCAAACATTTGACACTTTATACTTTTAGTAAAGAAAATTGGAATAGACCCCAACTTGAAGTAAAGGCAATAATGACTTTATTGGTAAGAACAATTCGAAATGAAGTAAAAACACTTCAAAAAAATAATATAAGATTAAAAACAATTGGCGATATTGATGCTTTGCCCTCTGATGCACTCAGAGAGTTGAAAGAAGCAATGGAATTAACAAAAAATAACTCTAGAATGGAGTTGATTTTAGCCCTAAATTACAGTGCTAGATGGGATATTATTCAAGCAACCAAAAAAATTGCAACAGAAGTTCTTAATAAAACTATTGATATTAACGAGATTGATGAATCTATGATCTCACAAAAATTAAGTACATCTTGTTTGCCTGAGCCTGAATTATTAATTAGAACGAGTGGTGAATACAGAATAAGTAATTTTATGCTTTGGGAATTGGCTTATGGAGAGTTTTATTTTACAGATGTTTTTTGGCCTGAATTTGATCAAAATGCATTTTATAAAGCAGTGTTGGATTATCAAAAAAGAGAAAGACGATTTGGAAAAACAAGTGAACAAGTTAAATAATTTAATAAACAAACAAATCGTTTGTTGGGTGCTATTTTTAATTGGAATATCCCATCAAGTATTGGCTCAAGAAACGCCAATTATTAAACAATATATTAAGTTAGATTATAACAAGCCAGATGAGTATACCATTGCTTCTATTGAAACCATTGGAAATAAATACATTGATAAAAATTTAATTATACTTCAATCCAATTTATCATTTAATCAAAAAATTAAAGTCCCTGGCAATGAAATTTCTTTGGCTATAGATAATTTATGGAAACAAGACTATTTTTCTCAAGTCGCCATTTTAATTAAGAAAATTGAAGGAGATAAAATTCATTTAATTATTCAAGTGAGTGAAAGACCACGATTGTCTAGATTTTCAATACGTGGAATTGGAAAAGCAGAAGCAAAAAGTTTAAGAGAAGAACTTACTGTTAAAGCAGGAATGGTCATTAATGAAGATATGTTAAATCGCTTGAGAAGAGAGATTAAAAAGCATTATTTCAAAAAAGGATTTTATGGTGTCAAAATTGATTTAAAACAAGACAAGGAAGATACCTTGCCCAATAAAGAAATTTTAAGAATTTTTATTACCAAAGGTTCGAAAGTTAGAGTTCAAGATATAGAATTTGTGGGGAATAATGATTTAACAGATGGTGAACTAAGAGGAGCATTATCCAAAACTATAAGAAAACGGAAAAAAATTAAACTGTGGAAGTCTTCTAAATTTATTGAAGAAAATTATATTGAAGATAAAAAAGGGATATTAACTAAATATAACAGTAAAGGTTATAGAGATGCATCAATTCTTTTCGACTCAATTTATCAAATAAATGATAAACGAGTAGCTATCAAAATAAAAGTAAATGAAGGACGACAATATAAGTTTAGAAACATATCATTTACTGGAAATAACAAATACAGTAGCCAAGATTTATCAAAAGTATTGGGGATTAAAAAAGGAGATATATACGACAACTCTTTATTGGAAGAAAGATTACAATTTAGTCAGAATGGAACAGACATAGCAAGTTTATACATGGATGATGGCTATTTATTCTTTGGAATTCAAGCCGTTGAAACCAACGTAGAAAACGACAGTATTGACATTGAAGTTAGGCTTAATGAAAGAACACAAGCAACTTATAATAAAATAATAATAAAAGGGAATACTAAAACTAGTGATCATGTGGTACTAAGAGAAATAAGAACTCGTCCAGGGCAAAAATTTTCTAGAAGCGATATAACACGTTCATTAAGAGAATTATCGCAATTGGGTTATTTTGATCCTCAAGCCATGGGTGTAAATCCAGTTCCTAATCCTCAAGATGGAACAGTTGATATAGAATATACTGTTGCAGAAAAAGCTAATGACCAAATTGAATTGTCAGGTGGGTGGGGTGGAAATAATAGAAACAGAAACGTTCAAAATTTTAACCCTCAATTGATGCAACAACGTGGTTTTGGAGGATTTGTTGGTACATTGGGGTTAACCTTGAATAATTTCTCAACTAGAAAGTTATTTAAACCATCAATGTGGAATCCACTTCCTTCTGGAGATGGTCAGAGATTAAGTATTAGAGCGCAATCGAATGGTTTGTTTTACCAATCATACAATTTTTCTTTAACTGAACCATGGTTAGGTGGTAAAAAACCTAATTCATTTACAACCAGTTTGTACCGAACAAATCAATCCTTTGATAGTAAAAAGAAAGATGATCCTACCAAACAATTTATTAGAATTACAGGAGCTTCAATATCATTAGGAAAACGATTAAAATGGCCCGATGATTTCTTTTCAGCATTTTACTCATTAAGTCTTCAACAATATGATCTGCAAAATGCGGGTGGTGCTTTTGGGTTACAAATTAATACAGGTAAAAGTAACAATTTGGAATTCAAATATGTCCTTACAAGAAGCTCTGTTAATGAACCTATTTTCCCAACAACTGGGTCAACTTATTCGTTTAGTATAGCCGCTACTCCACCTATTTCATTATTAAGCAATAAAGATTATACTAAATTAAACGAAACAGAAAAGTTTAAGTGGATAGAGTATCACAAATGGAAATTTGATGCGGAAAATTATAGTAAACTGTTTGGTAAATTTGTTTTAGCTACCAAGGTTAGATTCGGTTATTTAGGATACTATAATAAAATTATTGGCTATTCTCCATTTGAAAGATTTATGGTAGGAGGAAGTGGATTAAACAGCTTTGGCCAAATTGGAACAGAAATTATTTCATTAAGAGGATATCCAGACAGAAGTATTACAGAAAATGCTGTTGGATCATCCAGAACCTCTGGGGCTACAATATTCAATAAATACACTTGTGAGATTAGATATCCAGTAACCAATACCCCAAGTGCTTCTATTTATTTACAGACCTTTGTAGAAGCTGGGAATGCGTGGATTAATTCCAAAAATTTCAATCCATTTGATTTAAAAAGAACTGCAGGTGTGGGGGTTAGGTTATTTTTGCCTATGTTTGGTTTGCTAGGGTTAGATTATGCTTATGGTTTCGATTGGAAAACATTAAACAGAGGATTGACAGACAAGCCAGCACAATTTCACTTTTTTATTGGGCAACAATTTTAATCAAAATAATCAAAAGAGAATTAGAGATATTTTAACCAAAGAAATAAGTTTTGGAAAAATAATTTTAAAACTTTACCTTTGCAGTCCGTTTTTTAAAC
>JBILJV010000035.1:0-23633 GCA_044377005.1 Bacteroidia bacterium | reverse complement strand
TACACGACTCAAAAACTATACGCAAAATTGGTTTGCTTTATCAAGAAGACATTTTAATGGTGCTGAAAGTCAAAGAACAATAGCCTTTTCTGTCACTTCTGATTCACTAACTAAACCGCCTAGAATACTACTCCAACCTATAGATAGCATGGTGTGTTATACACAACTTTACCATATTAAATCAAGAGCTAAGGGCAGTGCTCCTCTCCAAGCTTTTTGGCAATATCAAACTTTTAACAATCCTAATTGGACCAACTTTGGGGTTAATACAGATTCTCTTGTTTTGAATTCTTATTTTAACTCTTCTTTGGTTTTTGTAAGAAGAGTATTCACTAATCAATGTTTAGCTCCCGTTTATACTAGAACCGCTCGTTTTGACATAGACACTGCAATTCAAGTGAGATTAATTAATAGAGATACTACTGTTTGCTTATACAGCAATATTAAGGACTCTTTAATAGTCAAAAGCCAGACAAAACCTTTAATTATTTGGTTCAAGGATTCATTGCAGGTAACAGATACTTTATACAAAGGCTATTCTAACACATATAGTTCAATTATTTCTACTCCAAGGTTTGTATGGGCTCAGGTCCAAAACTTATGTGGCACTGTCAATACAAAAGATCTTACTAAAAACGCTTTACTTGATGGCAGAAACCAATACCAATTATTTCCCAAACCTGAAATTAACACTCCTGATACTTTAAGCGCTTGTATAGGTGAAACCATTACCATAAGACCTATCCTTTCAGGGGGAAGGCCTGGATTTCAACGCTGTATTATTCAAACCAAAGACAGTTTGTACTTCAAAAATGAAATTTCTTTGAAAATTATCGAAAATCAGATTGTAAAGGTGTATTATTTTGACAATTGTTATCCTGATACAATTTTCAAAACTATCTATATTCAAAACAAAGCCCCATTAAGTTTACAAAAAGAGAGCGATACTACTGTTTGTTACTTAGAATCTGCCCAAATAAAATTAAATATAAAAGGCGGAAATGGCACATACTTTTATCAATGGAAAGACACCAATTGGTCTACCCCTAACAGAGTATTTAACAAGTTAAAAACGACGCAAACATGGTCTGTTATTATCACCGATTTATGTACCGAAAAATCCATCTTTGACACCACACAAATTGTTGTATTGAGCCCTTTAAGTGGAATAATAAATCCTAATAAAGACACCTTGTGTTTTGGCAATCAATTAGAGTTGAACTACAGTCCTAATGGAGGCAATAGTAAAAACTACCAAATACAATGGAATCCGAATAAACTAAGTGGATTTTCGCCCAACAAAACCGCCCAAAAGAGCGAAACAATAATTGCAACTTTGAGCGATGGCTGTAGTCCTTCTTTTACTGATTCAATAAGTATTTTTGTTTACAAGTCTTTGTCTGTTAATATTAACAAATCCGACACTTGGTGTTATCAAAAACCCATTACGTTGAACGCTGTTTCTATTGGCGGAAAACCTGGACAAAGCAGTGTTAAATGGTTGAATTTTAATGCCACAGGATCTAGCTATTCTTTTAGACCTTCACAGTCACAAGCCATCATAGTGGAATTAAGTGATGCCTGTTCTCAGCCCAATGCTTATGACACTTTTTTCTTAAATGTATTTAAACCACTTGCATTAATTACTATAACTGATACACAAGTTTGCTTTGGACAATCATTAAAATTATCGACCAAAGCTGAAGGTGGAAAAACCAATTCATATAGCTATTTTGTTGATAATATGACTCAAAAAGAATGGTATATTGATTCATTTAAAACCCAATCCTATTGGTATAAAGTAAGCGATGGATGTGGTGATAGTATTGTAAAGCTAATGACTGCTTTTGTAAGTCCTGCGCTTGATATTACACCTAGATTTACAAGTAAATGCAGTTACAATCCCGTAACAGTTAACTTCTATACCAATACCTCCAAACAAGTGAATTACTTATGGGACAATGGAAATGCAGGTAGTGTCCAAGTATTCAACAATAATAAAACCCAAACCTACCGCGTATTACTTGACGATGGATGTAGTGACACCACATGGAAAACTGTTCAAGTCTATGTGTCTGATTTCAGTCAAAATAACTTATCATTTTCTCGCTTATTTAGAAAAGAAGTAGAAGTTAATTACCAAGAAATATCGCCGTTCACAAGCCGAATTGAGTGGCGAATAAACTCACAAATTGCTGCACAAAACGAGTTAAAAAAACACAATTACGAGCAATATGGACAGTACACCGTTTGCCGTATTTTAGAGGATAATATTGGTTGCACCGATACGGTTTGTGTTGACATTAATAATGCTGACCCTGTGCAATTTAAAAACTTCAATATCTACCTATATCCGAATCCTGTTTCTGAAACCCTTCAATTTACTAGCAATCAATTCAGCAAAAACATGCGAATTGAAATTATAGATGCGGTAGGAAAAACAGTATTGAAAGATGACAAGGAATATCCGGGTTTAACAGAATTCAAACTTGATATTTCGGCACTTGCTAACGGTACTTACCACCTCAAAATAACACTGAATGGCGAAGTAAAAACATATCCTTTTGTAAAAATTAACTAGTTTTCTTTTTGGCAACCGTAATAGACGCCTGCTTTAGGTAATTGGGTTCGTAGCTCACTAAGTCAACAAATTGATTATTTTGAAATGCCAAATTTGATAAAGGAACCATAGACTTTGCATTTGCCAAAACCTCAACAACAGGAATATCAGTTAGCGTTGAAGCCTTTTGAGCTCCATCACCACACAAGGCAATTGACGAGTAGCGACTGTATTGATTAAAAAAATCATTTTGATCTAAAATAGCATTATTCATAAGAAACTGTTCCTCTAGTTGTGCATTAAAAATACAATGATACACTTCCATTCGTCGAGCGTCTATCATAGGCCAATAATACGAATATGAGCTCTTTTCATTGGCAGCTTGGGCAATAATTTGAAGGGTATTAATGGCAATTAATGGTTTATCAATGGCCAAACACAACCCTTTTGCGGTACTGATTCCAATTCTTAAACCTGTATAAGAACCGGGACCATCACTTACGGCCACTGCATCTAATTCTTGAAAACTAACGCCGCTATGCTCAATACATTGCTGAATTAAGTTAGCCAAAACCTCCGCATGTGCCATAGGCATTTCACTTTGCAAATACGTAACAGAATCATTACTAATAGACACCGAACATTGTGAGGCGGAGGTTTCTATATTTAAAATAACGGGCATTATATCTTTCCAACTTTGTTAAAATACTGTCTAACCCTTTCTTTGTAATAAGGTGTTAATTCATTGGGTACTTTTCTCATTTGTTCCATCTCTTTGGTTTTTTGTTCCAAATAATTTTTTATGGCAGGAGGGATGGTTGTTTCTACCTTTTGAGCTTGTTCACCTTGCCTTTCCTCATCTTGGTCTTGTTCTCTTTCCGCTTTTTCATGTTCTAGCATTCTTGTCTCTATTTCCTTCATGCGTTGCATTGTTTCATTAGTCAAACGCTTATTGACCAAATCATTCTCTTGCTGCTCCATAAGTTGTTTGGTTTTATCTAACTCGCCCAAAGAACCTGCTTTTCCTTGTTCTTTTAGTTGTTGTTCCAACTTGCCTAACTGCCTTCTCAATGCTTCTTGTTGAGCTGCTATTTTAGCAAATTGTTCACTGCTTGGACTCGTTCCCATTTGCTTCCCATCCTTCATGTCTTTGAGTTGCTTATTGAGAGCATCTTGCATTTTCTTCATACCACTCATTTTTGGATCGCCTTTTTCACCTGGTTTATTGCCTGGTTTACTGCCCGGATTATTACATTGACCCGATTTTTGTTTTTTACTTTTCTTTTCGTTCATGTCTTCCTGCATCTTTTTTAAAGACTCACTTAACATAACCGATAGATTATTAAAACCAGTCATTACATACTGCTGACTAGCGCTTGCTGGATTCATTTCTATTTTGCTCAAATGCCCAATCGATTTGTCCATTTGGTAATTAATTTTACTCAATTCTTTGTTTACAAACGATTTAATATGAACCTGTCTTTTGCTAAGAGTAAGTAGGGAATCTTCTATCATTTTGGCATCCATTTTTATGGCCCTTTGTCTGTCGCTCAATTGCACAAACTTAGGACTGTATCCTCTTATGGCTTTTAATTGTTGCATTAAATCCTCTTGTTGATGACTTAGTTCAATTAAATTTTCTAATAATTGTCTTAGGGTGTAGTAGTCTTCCTCTTCTTGCTGTTCTTGAGATTTTTCAAGAGATTTTTTCATTTTCTCCGCCAACTCCTCCATTTTTTCTGCCGCCTGTTTTTGTTTTTCAGATGCTTTCTTGTTTTGCTTTTTATCTAAACTTTGTTCACTGTCTTTCAAACTTTCTTGAATTTGTTGCTCTTCTTTATCTGTAGCATCTAAATTCATTGGCTGTTCCAAAGCTTTGTTTTTTTCTTCAATTGATTTAAGGTTTTCCTTAATTTCTTCAAACTTTTTTGAAATTTCGTCTTGCTTTTCTTTCAATTTCTCTTGAGACTGTTTTTTGTCCAAAGCTTCCTCGCTCAACTTTTCTTGTTCTTTTGCTAACTCTTTTAATTCGTTGACTTGGTCATTGATTTTCTTTTCCAATTCAAGCTGTTTAAACTGTTCCAAAGTTCTGTCCAACTGCTTTTTCATGTCCTCGTTATTCAAGTTCATTTTTTCGAGCTGTTGTTGAATTTGTTCCTTATTTTGTTTTTTAATTGCCTCTTCTAGTTTCTTTAATAAATCCTTCATTTCTGGACTCATTAACTCTTTGAACAATTTATCTATTTCTTTTTGCTTCTCTAACAATTCCTCATCCAAAGGTTTCAATTGCTGTTCTTTGAGTTGGTTCAATTGATTGTCTTTTTGAATTTTATCCAACTGTTCTTGCAACTTTTTTTGCTCTTCTATAAACTCCTTAAATTGTTTTTGGTCTTGCCATTCTAACTGATTTTTCTCCATCAACATTTTATTCAAACTTTGCGTCTTTTTTTGCAATTCCATGGCTTGTTTCATGGACTGCTTCATGCTGTTTTTTAAGGATTGCTGACTTTGATCCGCATCTGCTTTTAATGAAGTAGTAGTTGGTGTAACATTTGTAAATACTTGTGATTTTGTTAACTTACTTCCATTGACTGCATCATTATCCCACACTTCAAAATAATATTCAAACTGTTCCCCTTCTTTAGAAATATAATTTCTGAAATCAACCATCATGTAAAAAACCTCATCCGATGATTTTCCAATTTTAACAGGCACTTGTTCTGTTTTTTCTTGATTGGATTTTAAATGAAAAACTAATTTATTTAAACCATAATCATCCTCCACTTTGCCATAAAAATAGTAAACAAATGGATTGATACTGTCTTGTTTTTGTTCTACAAATATATTGGGATATTTGTCCTCTATTACTTGAATGGTATATTTAACGCTGTCCTTGGGTTTAACAGCATTATTAATGGGTATTAAGAAGTAAGTAGTTGCTTTCCTTATTGCTTTTTTCAATGAGAAAGATTGGTTGTTCTGTTCCGCATTCTGAGTGGTGGGAGGAAATAAAAACCTAAGTGTATCAACTTCCTTTGTATTGAAATACCAAGTTACTTGAGTTCCCTCAGGCACTGTAAAATCTCCAATATTTTTAAGTATTTCAGATGGTTTGCCCGTGTATGAGGGATAAGACAATTTAACATTAAAATTCAACAATGAAGGATTAGGAACAACAGTTAATTGATACTCTTCCGAAGAAAACTCACCGTCGGTAAACGAAAACTTTTTACTTTGCATCACATTGGTCAATTTATATGAAAAATGATTGCCTCCACTTGATTCCATTTTTATGTCGTGTCCATCCAAAACAACAAACATTTCTTCTGGAATATTTTTCCCATTAAGGTCTAATTCAATTAAAAAATCTTGGTGCTTATTGACCCTTAAATCCTTGCTCAGTAAAATCATTTGAAAGGGTGCCTCTTTTTTAAACTCGCGGTTGTAATGCAATAATCGACCAGTAGATTTAGTTATCACATTACTTTGAAACACCAATAAAACAATGACCAAAGAAAGGGGTAACAAGGCATAGCGTCCATATTTTTTAAATGATTCCTTAAGATTGATGGCAGCTGTAAATGATATTGGTTTAAAAACTTGAATTCTTTGTTGAATACTAGCTATTAAAAGTTCACTTTCCGAATGACTTAATTGCTCTTGTAATTGAAGGGTATTTAATAATTTGTCTTTAATATCCGGAAAGTATTGACCAATAATTTTAGAAGCATCAACATGAGAGATATGTGAACCAATTTTAAACAACTTAAGCAAAGGCTTAAAAATATTAAACATTAAAATCAGAGCAGCAGATGAAAGGTAGGAGAAAAATAAGATTGTTCTAATAACAGAAGAGAATTGACCAAAATATTCCAATACAACTGCTAAAATAAAAAAGGCTAATAACAAACCAACAGAGAGTAAAAACCCTTTTACAAGCTGATTGAAATAGTACTTTTTTATAAACTCATCTATTTTATCAGGAAGAGAATTTGAGTTGTTTGACATTTTAAAACGAATCTAATAATTTACAATATCACAAATATAAAAGAATTAATAGTATTTTCAAATAGTAAAGTTTGATAGAATTATCATTGTTTTAAATGGCATTTTTACAACATAAAAAAATATTAAAACAGAGGCAAAAAAAAAATTATAATTGTTAAAATCAACTTGAGATACTTTTTGTTAGTTTGGCTTGTTTTTTGTTATATTTGTAAAAAATAAACACCATGTTCCGTTCAATTTTCTCTATCGCCACCTTAGTAACTATAAGTATTTGGATCTCTTCTACTGCATTTCAGCCTAAGCCTGTAAAAGCAACATCTACTTCAACAACAACGAATAAAGTACCTGTTAAAAAAGCGACTGCGGTTAAAAAACCCATAAAAGTTGTTCCTGTTAAAGTTTCAAATAATGAAAAGTCAGAAACCATTTTAAATAATAAAATCACATGGTATAACATGACCGAAGGATACAAAAAAGCCGTTAAAGAAAACAAAATTTTAATCATAGACAGTTATACTGATTGGTGTTACTGGTGCAAAGTAATGGACAAACAAACCTTTGGTGACAGTTCAATTATTCAAAAAATGAACGAATACGCTGTAGCTGTTAAATTCAATCCAGAAGTTAATGCAGAACACGTTATCAATGGTGAAACCATGAATTCAAATCAATTGTTACAATTTTTAAACCGTGGTGGCCGAAACGCAGGATATCCTACTATCTTTTTTTGGAAAGAACTAAACAATAATGCCAAAATTAATGCTCATCCTGGTTATTCTGAACCAACTGAATTTAATACCCTTATCAATAAATATATAAACCAGTAAGTTTTGTCGAGAAAGAAATCTGAACCTGTCATTATTGAAGGTTTACAAATTATAGACGCTGCCTCTGAGGGAAAAGCTTTGGCACGTCACGATGGTAAGGTGATTTTTATCCCTTATGGCGCCCCCGGTGACATCGCAAATGTTAGAATTACCAAACAAAAATCTTCTTTTGCCGAGGGTGTTATAGAACAATTAATAGAACCTTCCAAAGAGAGAGTAGAACCAGCATGCAAACACTTTGGACAATGTGGTGGCTGCAAATGGCAACATGTTAACTATCCACTCCAACTGTCTTTTAAACAACGTCAGGTTGAGGAAGATTTAAAAAGAATTGCCAAAGTGGAAGTTGATACTTTTTATCCCATTGTAGGTTGCGATGAACAATTCCATTACCGCAATAAGTTAGAATTCACTTTTAGTAATAAAGCTTGGGAAGAAAATTTTGACAAAGAAAATCCTGGTAAAATTCCAGCCCTTGGTTTTCACAAACCGGGCATGTTTGATAAAATTTTGGATTTAGAAGAATGTTTTTTAGCCCCAACTATTGCAAACAAAATTAGAGTTGCGGTCAAAGACTATGCAATTGAACACGAACTCACCTTTTTTGACTTACGACGTCAACTTGGTTTTTTGCGTAACTTAATGTTGCGTTGTAATTCCAAAAATGAATGGATGTTAGTTCTAATTGTTTTTGAACCAGAAAAAGCAAAAGTTGAAGCCATGTTCAAATCACTTCAAACCAAATTTCCCGAGATTGTAGAATGGTGTTATGTATTCAATTACAAACGCAATGATTCATGGAGCGATTTAAAGGTAGAAACATTGATAGGAAAAGGTTACCTTGAAGAAACGATAGAGGATTTAAAATTCAAAATAAGACCGCAATCTTTCTTTCAAACCAATACTAAGCAAGCCCTTAAATTGTATCAAATAGCCCGAGAATTTGCACAACTTAAAGGGACCGAAAATGTGTATGATTTATACACCGGTACTGGAAGTATTGCTTTATTCGTAGCCAAACATTGTAAGCAAGTAATAGGCATAGAATATGTGGAAGCAGCGGTGATAGATGCCAAAGAAAATGCACAGATAAACAACATCCATCATGCCCATTTTTATGCAGGTGATATGAAGCATATTTTAAATGATGAGTTAATACATACACATGGAAAAGCTGATGTGATTATTACTGACCCACCGAGAGATGGCATGCACCCTGATGTGGTGAATAAAATCATTGAAATGTCTCCCGAAAAAATCGTTTACATCAGTTGTAATTCAGCCACACAGGCGCGCGACTTGGCGTTGCTATCGGCACATTATACCGTATGTAAAATGCAGGCTGTAGACATGTTCCCTAATACTCACCATGTAGAAACAGTGGCTTTATTAATTAAAAAATAATTTATTTTTTAATTAATAAATGCAATTATATTTGCGGCGCCAAAATAAATGCCTATTAAAGGAAAAAAAATATTAAATTTATTTTTGTTAGTTTTACTAACGACCTTTACTACTAATAGTTTTTTTTATTTTCATACTAAAGAATCAAACGACACATCTGCTTTAAAAAATATTAAAACAGAATTAAATTCAACTAATTTTCTTAAATCTCCTTTATTTCATCAAAACAAACTAAAGGACATCAATAATTTTTTTAGTAATTACAAACCTCAAAGTGAGAATATAAATTCTAATTATTTGGCTTATTTATCAGGTCAATTTAATTTAGAAAATCAACAATTACATTTATATTCTCTTAATAAAGTCATAAGAACTTTAAATTTACAGAAAGTTTCAATCAATACCATTTGTAGATACAATATATAGATTTTTAATCTAACTTCTTAAATTTTATAAATGCAACTTTTTTTACAGTTGTATTTTATTTATAGCGTTCTAGCTATGAGTCTTACTTCTCATCAACTCCTCTTAACTGTGATTTAGAAACAATAAATCACATCCAAATACACCCTTTAATTTACCTTTTAAAATTTTAAAAATGAATATAAAAAAAATATTGCTGATCATTTGTGTAATAACATTAAAATTATCAGCACAAAACAGTGATAGTTCCACTTTATTAATTGACATTAATGATGCCAAAAGCTTACTATTAAAACAAAACGTTGAAATACTAGCCTCTTTTTATGAAATTTCAAATGCAAAAGCGAATGAAGTTCAAGCAAGATTATGGAATAATCCCAACTTTGTTTGGAATCAGGACATGTATTCAATGGAGTTAAATCAATATTTTAACTTTAAAAACCAAAAATTGATTCAAATTGAACAAATGATACCAATTAGTGGTCGAAGAAGAAAAGAAATAAATCTTTCCTTGGCTGGCATTGAAATATCAGAAGCCGAATATGCAAACTGTGTTAGAGAACTTTTATATTCATTTTCATTGTTATTTAATGAGTTATATTCAAATTATGAAGTCATCAAATTATTAAACCAAACCAATAAAGTATATGACGAAGCTATAAGAACCGCAGAAAATCAATATATAAATGGACTTATTTCAGGTAACGAGGTGATTAGATTAAAATCAGAAAAACTAACATTAACCAATAGTTTAACAGAGGCCAATTTAAAAATTCAAAATTTGCAAGACCAATTAAGAACACTATTATTTTTAAAACCCAACATTACCATTGTTCCCATTATAAAAGATAATTCAACAATTGAGGAATTAACTTATTCTACTGTATCTGAAGACATTATTAAGAATCGCCCTGACTATCAAGTAAGATTAGCAAAACTTGAGTATGAAAAAAAGAATCTAGAATTACAAAAAGCCAATATTATGAATGATGTTAAAGTTGGTTATCAACCTCATGACAAAGGAAGTAACTTCGCTAGACCCTACCAAGGTTTAGTGCTTGAAATTTTCATTCCCATCTTTAATAGAAATCAAGGAAACATTCAAATATCTAAAAACAAGATCAAAATTGAAGAATTGAATATTTTAAATAAAGAAAATGAAATTTTGAATCAAATATTTACTGTTTATAACAACTACAAAATCATTGATAATGCATTAAAACAATATGACAGTACTTTTTTAGGACAATTAGAAAATATGAAAAACTATGCAAACGAGAATTACAACAACAAACAAATCAGCATTTTAGAATACATTGACATACAAAGAGTTTATTTACAAACAATTACAGATTATATAACATTAAAAAACACATACTTTAATTCAAAATCACAATTAAAATATATAACAGGAAAAAATAATTAAAATGAAAAAAATCATCATTATAACAGTCACTTTTATACTCTTTTCATGTAATGAAAAAGCAAGTAAAATAGAAAAAGAATCAAAATCAACCATTAGTAACAAAATTACTTTAGATTCAAATTCACTTAAATACATAGAAAAATTAAAAATTTACAAAGACACTTTCGAGGAATCCCTGACAGTGGTTGGAGAGGTAAGTTTTGATGAAGATCATGTGGTAAGAATATATCCCATTGTTAGTGGGTCCATTGAAAAAATAAATTTCTCATTAGGCGACTATATAAAACGAGGACAACTAATTGCGACAATTTTATCAACTGATATTACAGAATATCAAAGAGATTTTAATGTTGCAAAATCTAACCTTGATATTGCAAATAAAAACTTCGAAAGAACTCAAAAGTTATTCAAAACAAACTTTGCATCTGAAAAAGATTTACAAATAGCAGAAAATGAATTTAAAAATGCAAAATCAGAATTTACAAGCAAAAAACAAATATTAGAATTGTATGGTGGTTCGTCAGAAAAAACCGATGCTGTGTATAATATTTATGCCCCTAATAGTGGCTATTTAGTAGAACGTAATGTGAATGAAGGCACACAAATTAGAACTGATAATAATACCAATATTTTTACAATAAGTGATTTAAAATCAGTTTGGATTTGGGCAAATGTTTATGAAAGTGATATTGCTAAAATCAAAATTGGCGATAAAGTAATTGCTAAAACAATTTCATATCCAGACATAGAATTTGATGGTCAAATTCAAAAAATAAATAACATTTTAGAACCTGAATCAAGGGTTATTAAAATCAGAACTGAAATACCTAATGAAAAAGAGTTATTAAAACCTGAAATGTTTGCAACAGTTCAAATAAAATCTCAAGACAAAATCAATACTATGGCGATTCCAACTTCAGCTATATTTATTGAAAACAATGAAAATTTCATAATAAAATGTATCTCTGATTATGAATTTGAAAAGTGTAAAGTTGTCACAGGTAAAATATTAAATGATTATACTGAAATTAAAGAAGGTATTATCGAAGGAGAAAGTATTGTGATAAAAGGTGCATTATTAATCGCAAACGAAATAAACAATAAGAACTAAAATGAATAAATTTTTAAGTAATATTATTTCCTTTTCATTAAAAAACAAATTTACTGTTATAGGAGGTACTTTATTAATAGTTACTATGGGAATTTATAGTTTCTTACAAACTCCTATAGAAGCATTTCCAGACGTAATAAACACTAGGGTGGTGATCATTACCCAATGGCCAGGGAGAAGTGCTGAAGAAGTTGAGAAATTTATAACTATTCCCATTGAAACAGAGATGAATGTGGTTCCCAAAAAGAGCAGTTTAAGATCTGTTTCTCTTTTTGGACTTTCAGTGGTTACATTATTATTTGAGGACAATGTCGATGATTTTACCAGTAGACAAATGGTTGCTAACCAGCTTAGAAGTGTTAATTTGCCAGAAAATGTTGAAGCTGAAATTCAACCACCAAGTGGGCCAACCGGTGAAATTTACAGATATACCTTACAAAGTAAAACAAAAACGATCCGTGAATTAAAAGAAATCCAAGATTGGGTCATTGATAAAAGATTAAAAGCTGTTCCAGGTATAGCAGACGTTATTAGTTTTGGTGGTGAGGTTAAAACTTATGAAGTAACACTAGACCCGAATAAATTAAATGAATATAATCTTGTAGTAAATGATGTATACAAAGCCATTAAAGAGAATAATGCAAATGTTGGTGGAGATGTTCTAGAAAAAGGTAATCAAGCATTTGTTGTAAGAGGTATTGGAAATATTAAATCAATAAATGATTTAGAAAACGTTATCATAACCATTAAAAATGGCATTCCTGTTTTTATTAAGGAAGTTGCCAATGTAAATGAAAGTTCAAGACCTAGATTAGGAAAAGTTGGAAGAGATTCATTAAAAGATGTTGTCGAAGGAATTGTTCTGTTACGTAAATACGAAAATCCAAGTAAAGTTCTCAAAGACTTAAATGCAACTATAAAAGATTTAAATTCAAGAGTTTTGCCAGGTGATGTTAAAATAAACCCTTTTTATGATAGAACAGATTTAGTTAATTTGACAACTCACACAGTAATGGAAAATCTAATTGTAGGAATGTTGCTTGTCACATTTATTCTAACAATTTTTCTTTTAAATTGGAGAACAACATTAATCGTAGCCCTCATCATTCCTCTAGCACTATTGTTTGCATTTATATGTATGAAATTAAAAGGGATGAGTGCTAACTTACTATCAATTGGAGCTATAGATTTTGGAATTATAATAGATGGTGCTGTTGTAATGGTTGAAGGTGTATTTGTATATTTAGCTCATAAATACCATCATTTAGGGAGTGATAAATTCAATAAAATGAGCAAATTAGGAATGGTTAAAAAAATATCCATAGAAATGGGTAAACCAATCTTTTTCTCAAAATTAATCATCATTACTGCATTGATTCCAATATTTGCATTTCAAAAAGTTGAAGGTAAAATGTTCTCTCCACTTGCCTATACCATTGGTTTTGCTTTAGTAGGTGCTCTTATTTTTACTCTTACTCTTGTTCCATTGTTATGTAAAATGCTCTTAAATAAAAATGTAAAAGAAAAAGACAATATTTTAATTACAAAAATGGAAAATTTATACCTTCCATTTCTTGACAAGTGTCTTAATAAACCCAAATTAAGTTTAATAGTTTCTGGTTTAATTTTATTGGCAAGTTTAATAGTTGGTACAAGATTGGGTACAGAATTTTTACCTCAGTTAAATGAAGGGTCTATTTATGTTAGAGCGAGCATGCCTCAGAGTATCAACTTTAGTCAAGCCAATCAGTATTCAGAAAATATGAGAAAGATTTTTCAAAAATATCCAGAGGTTAAAGGAATCATTTCTCAAAATGGCAGACCCAATGATGGAACTGACCCAACAGGTTTTTTTAATGTTGAATTTTTTGTAGATTTAAAAAACAAGAAAGAATGGCGAAAAAACTTGACAAAGGAGGGATTAATTTCATCCATGCAAACAGAGTTGGAAAAAGATTACCCTGGTGTTATTTTTGGATTCTCTCAACCTATTTCAGACAATGTACAAGAGGCAGTTTCTGGTGTTAAAGGTGAGATGGCTATCAAGGTATTTGGTGATGATTTAGAAATACTTGAACAAAAAGCAGAAAAAATTAAATCAATAATGAGAAATATTGATGGTGTAAAGGATTTAGGTGTATTTAAAAGTATTGGTCAACCCGAATTGAGAATTCAATTAGATTATCAAAAAATGGGAAGGTATGGCGTTTCTATTTCAGATGCTAATGATGTTATTGAAATGGCGATAGGAGGAAAAGCGGTTAACCAAAAATATGAAAATGAACGTAAATTTGATATTAGAGTTAGATATGCCCCTGAATACAGGAATAACTTAGAGGCTATTGGTAGATTATTGGTTCCATGTACCAATGGAACTTCAAGTAAATCTGGTTCACGAATTCCTCTTAAAGAAATAGCTAAAATAGAAATGGCTACTGGAACTGCTTTTGTGTACAGGGAAAATAATCAGAGATTTGTTCCGATTAAATTTTCTGTAAGAGAAAGAGATTTGGGGAGTACTATTGCCGAAGCTCAAGAAAAGGTCAATACTAATGTCAATTTAGAAAAAGGTTATTCTCTAACATGGAATGGGGAATTTGAAAACCAGGTAAGGGCTACTAAACAATTAAAAGTTGTTGTGCCTATTTCTATTTTATTAATATTCTTCTGGCTATTTATTATGTTTGGTTCACCTTTGGATGCAGGAATTGTTTTAATAAATGTACCCTTTGCTTTAATTGGTGGAATTTTAGGATTATACCTAACTAATTGTAACTTTAGTATTTCTGCAGGAGTTGGATTTATTGCACTGTTTGGAGTATGCGTACAAAATGGTGTAATATTAGTGAGTGTCTTTAATCAAAACCTTGATAAAGGATGGAATATGTTAAAGGCAATTAGAGAAGGTGCAAAAACAAGAGTTAGACCAGTTGTTATGACCGCATTAATGGCAGGTTTAGGCTTATTACCAGCAGCTCTATCAACAGGCATTGGTTCCGAAACTCAAAGACCATTGGCAATAGTAGTAATTGGCGGTCTAATATCTGCTACAATTTTAACGCTACTAATACTTCCAGTTATTTACATGATAATGAAAAAAAAACAAACACAAAATGAAAAATAAATTTAAATACAATAAATTAATTCTAATACTAGCTCTATGTCTTCCTTTTGCCAATTTAATTGGCCAAGAAAAAAACAAGAAATTTTTCTGGGGAGCAAGCTTTTATCAAAATTTTAGTAATATTAAAAACGATGATTCTGTAAAATATTTTCGCAAACCGAGTGTAGGAATTGGATTATGCGCTGAATACCATTTTACTAAAAACATAGGTATCAATGTTGGCGTAAACTTTATGCAAAGAGGTGCGGGTATTATTCTACCAGATTCTGACAAATCTGTAGGTAATCCTGATTCAACATATCGACTAAGATTGAGATTTAATACCATAGACTTACCAATCAATGTGTTTTACAAAATACCTTTAACAAATACTAATAAATTGATACATTTGGGCATTGGTGTAGCTCCTGTATATAATTTCAAAACAACACGAATTTTTCATAGTGTTGAGGATGGATTTCATACTATTGAAGACAAAACCAATAATTATTATAAAACAGATATTGAATTTCAAGCTTCTCTAGGAATGGATTTCATTGTAAGTAAACAAACAACATTCCAATTACATTTAATTGGCAGTTCTGGTAGAAAAAATATCTATGTAAATGATTTAAATAATGGCAAAAGCAATTTCTTTGGGTTAAAGTTAACATGCCTGTATTGAGAATAATAGTAACATTTATTTTATTAATAGTAAGTATTTTTTCTCTTAAATCACAAGAAGAAATTACTTTTGATAGGCCTGGAATTACTGACCTGTATAATATTACAACTAAAAATAAGTTTCAATTTGAAGTAGGTTATGATTACTTAAGCTTTATTGAGAAACAAGAAAGTTACCCCTCTTTTACAATCAGATATGGCATAAACAAAAAAACTGAGTTAAGATATATTTTTGATTATTCATTTTACAATGATAAAATGATAAAAAACTATGATTCTAACAATATTAATTTGCAATGTTTAGGTTTAAAAAAACATATCATAAAATTTAAAAACAATGTTAATGTATCCCTCATTGTAAATGCTAAAATGCCATTAAACCTGAATCAAAAATTTTATGGATTTGATGCTATTGCCGTTATTCAAAAGGAATTTAAATCTTTTGATTTAATCTCAAACATTGGAACTGTTTATGAAAACAATCAATTTAAAAATCAACTATTTTTAGGCAACTGTTTTAGTTTAAATTTGGGTAAAAAAAGTGCAATCTTTCTAGAAGATTACTATTTTTTTGGAAAGGAAGTTAAACATGGAAATATACTTGGTTATACCTTTTCTAGCTCCCAAAAATCTCAAATTGATTTTTCAATGGGTATGCTCAACTATCAAACCAAAAGTTTTTTCTGGGGAGTAGGTTTCTCATACAGAATTTAATAACTTTTAAAACGGCTTAATTATTAATGCTGTACAAAATGCATAAGTGCTTTGAGACTGTTTTAACCATTTAATTTCATTTTTGATATTCATGTAATTATTAATCTTATAGTCATAATTAACAGATACACCTAAGGCTTCAAAATAGTTAGTAGAAGGTAATATTACAATTGTATTTGGATCATAAAAATACTCCAATCTTAATGCTATTTTTTTTCGACCTGAATACTCATACAAATAACCCAATAGAGGTGAATACCATACAAAATGGTTCGAAGAAATAGTCTGTCTACCTATATCAAAAGCTGCGATAATTGATTTATTTTTCGTCAATTGTTTTTGAAGGTAAAAGTTATGATAATAACGCATACCACTTGCAAGTTCTTTGTTGACATGACCTACAAATGAACTGCTATTTATTTTCAAAGAACTATCGGGTTGATAAACAATTTGATGTCCTAAAATAGGTGTTTTATGAATTTCTAATTGATTCATTTGTTGCCATCCATTTAATACCAATAATGAAGAAGTCCAATGTTCATTTTTAGAGGTATGTGTTAATTTAAAACCCATTTCATAGTAAGGTGTATTATCGGCCATAATACTTCTGGTTAAATGCCAACAATCTAAACTTATGGCACTTTCAAAACCAATATGTGACGGAATTACACCAACATCTATCCATACATTGTTTTTTTTCAATAATTTAAAACCAACGTTGGCCTCGAAAAGATGCCTTAGTGGAGCAGGTTCGTGAGCCAAATTAGCTTGTCCATAATTACCTGTCATTAATGCTAAATTACTTCTAAAATTCTTGGTTTCGTATGATGCTTTGATGAAACCAATATTCAAATTGAATTGATTCAGTTTTTTAAAAGAATTAACATAACTAGGTAATTCACTAATTCTTTTATTGGGTGATTGATATTGATAATAAAAATCAAAATAAGATGATATTTTGAAACGAGAAGAGGAATCGTTAACCGCTAATAACTCATAATTTTGAAAAAATAAAAAAGTTAAACCTAAACAAATTCTATTAAAACTCATTTAATTTCTTTTTTCTATTTGATTGTAAAAACCACCAAAGGTCACTTGCCTTACGCCCTCTTCATTAAAGAAATCGCCAGGGAAACCCAATTCAATGGCACTACACATGTTGAGTCTTTGAATGTGTTCTTGTGTCAATTGACAATCTAAGGCTTTGATATTTTCTTGTATTTGCGACAACTTGGTTGCTCCCACAATAGGAATGCTTGAAAAACCTTGACTCATGGTCCATTTTAAAGCCACATGTGCTGGCGCCACTTTCATTTCTTCGGCTATAGCAACCACCTCTTTGGCAATGCCCACAGCACGTTCATTCAATCGTTTGCTGTTTTCGGGTAAACGCCCTTTGTCACCCACCAAATACTTGCCTGTTAAAGCGCCACCTGCAAGTGGTGCCCATGGGGTTACTGTCATTCCAAAATGTTTGGCCATAGGTATCAATTCTCTTTCGGGTGTACGTTGCAATAAACTGTATTCCACTTGTAAGGCCACAAACTGACTCCATCCCATCAGTTCTGCTAAAGTTTGCCCTTTGCTTATAACCCATGCAGGCGTGTCACTAATGCCTATGTAATTTACTTTGCCTTGTCTTACCAAATCATCTAAACCGCGCATTACTTCATCAATAGGGGTTAAATTGTCCCAAATATGCAGGTAAAGCAAGTCAATAAAATCTGTATTTAATCTTTTTAAACTAGCTTCTACACTGCGCATCATGTTTTTTCGGTTGTTGCCCGAAGCATTAACATTGGTTAAATTATCGTGCAGTGAATATTTAGTAGCTATAACAAAATGGTCGCGATTAGGTTGTATAAACTCTCCTATCCACTTTTCGCTTGTGCCTTCTGTATAGCGATTAGCGGTATCTATAAAATTGCCTCCTGCATTGGCAAATGCTTCCATAATTTGAAAACTAGTTTCCCTGTCTGCGCCCCAATTCCATTCGGTTCCAAAACCCATTGTTCCTAAAGAAAGTTCAGAAACCTTTAATCCACTTCTCCCTAATAATTTATATTTCATACTTCACTAATATTGCGGTACAAAGTTAACTAATATTAGCAAATCAAAATGATAATATTACTGAATCTCGAGTGGCCTAACTTGATAGGTGTAGGTGTAATATTTTCCAGTATTTCCTTTTTTAACTTTTGTTATTCTAACGTGGTAAATCTGATTGTTTTGAATGAATGAGGGGTCTATGTTCCAAACCAATGTATTAATTCCATATCCATTTTGCAACCTTTCTTTCCTTAATGGCACACTTTTTCCGTTCACATTGACCGACACTAAGGCTTCGTCAAAAACCGCCTGATGCAGCGAAAAACTCCATCTTTCGTATATCAAATTTTTGGGGAAATAATAGGGACTTGGCCATGCCACAAATTGTGTGTCGTTGTAATACAACTGATTATTAGCGGGCACTTGTGTTTTACCAAAAACCGAAACAACCATTGCAGAATTTGTACTACCATGCCCAAATAGATAATTAAATGGGTTTAATATCCACCTACGATGCCCACAAAAATAATTATTGGCACCAAAATCATCCATTAAAACGTCTAACCCTTCCGTAAAACTAGCACCTAATACTAAATTACTTTGCGAAGCCGTTAATGCTCCCTCTTTGGTGTAACAACGCCAATTGCTTGGTGGATTATGATTCAAACTATTGTTGGCCTCCATCATCAGTGCTGCCGATTGACACTGTGTATTGAGTTGTTTATCTAGTATACATGAATCGTACAATCCACTTAATCTTCTGTAAAAATTCAAAACAGTTAATACTTGTTGATGCCCTTTGTCATTCACCAATCCCTTTTTACACTGACTCACTTGTGGAACCACTGAAAACAAGGTCTTTACATCCAGTTTCAAGTATGGCAAGTAATGCATTCGGTAATCTTTGATGGTCATTTGTTTTTGCCAATTTAACAACACTGTGTCTGCCAACATTTTGGCAGGTGTGTTTTTGAACAAGACTCTAAATTTTGAGAAATTCTGAGTTTGGTATGCCGCCATCAAATGATTTTTATGTGCAGATTGAAATGGATCTGTAATGCCCTTATCACGAACTATAAAACTTGTACTTACAAGCAATATCAATCCCCAAAAAATCCCTTTTCTCATAGTAATATGAACGCAATACTTATACCAAATCGTATTAATTCCTTAAAATTATTTATTGCCTATTGGATCGTTGTATAAAAGTTCTTCAATCGTGTTTCGAGAAACGGCATGGTAACTGTTTTTGTATTTTTCGTACCATTTTTTCGCTCTTATTAATCCCTCTTCGGTTTTGCTTAAGTTGAGGTAAAGAGGTTCTAAAAACTTTCTTCGTCCTACGGTTGACAAATATTTTTCTAAATAAGGAAACGCCACTTCATAGTTATTCTTGATAGCCAAAACATACCAATCGCATTGTATTTCAGCATTAGTGCTTTTACTGAAACCAAATGTAGTATCCAATTCACTCATTGTTGATTGAATAGAATCCGCATTCAAATTTCTGAGCAAGTGCAACCAATGGTGCGTGGTAAACTGAGCGGTATCAATAGTTTTCAATTTCCTGGTTTGATTGTATTGGCTTGCCATATTTTCAACCTTTATCAAATATTTACTTTCAATTTTTGGCAAATTTGACGGTACTCCAATCTCATAAATCCACTCCATGACATTGAACTGTTTTTTAGGATATTTCGACAAAAGTTCCTTATTCAGGTAAGCAATGAATGTTTCAGTGTCCACTGTTTTCCATTTAAAGTGATTAAAATATTGGTTTAAAAAAGCATCCCAAGCTTTTCTGCCGACTTGCGATTCTAAATACCTCAGAAACATACACCCTTTGACATAAGCAATGTCTGTAACCCCATCATCAGGATTTCTACCATTCAAATTTAGTTTTAATTTGGTATCACCAGGAGCCGTTAGCATGAGTGATTCCAATGATTTTTGCATTTCATCTAAGCTCAATTTTGACAACATATCGGCATAATCTTTACCATAAATACTTTCCATTATTCTTTCTTCAAAATAAACGGTAAAACCTTCGTTCAGCCAAAAGTCATTCCATGTTTTATTAGTCACCAAATTGCCACTCCAACTGTGTGCTAGTTCATGTGCAATCAACGAAACCAAACTTTTATCACCTGCAATTATGGTTGGCGTTGCAAAAGTTAAACGGGGATTTTCCATTCCACCAAAAGGAAAACTAGGAGGCAATAACAATACATCATAACGGCCCCAAGCGTATGGACCATATAAGGCCTCGGCACTTGAAATCATAGCAGACAAATCAACAAACTCATAGGCAGCTTTTTCCAACATTTCAGGTTCTGCAAAAACACCACAATTAACCCCCAAACTCTTAAAAGACAAATCGCCCACAGCCAATGCCATTAAGTAAGAGGGTATTGGTTGAGGCATTTCAAAATGATAACGCCCCTGTTTGTTTTTTTCAAAGTTATTTTCGGCACTCATCAATGCTAAATACTGTGGGTCACAAGTGATATCCGCAGAATAAGTCATTCTTACAGCAGGCGCATCCATACACGGCACCCATGTTCGGGCTAAAATAGCCTGACTTTGGGTAAACAAGAAAGGGTGTTTTTTGCCAAATGTTTGTTCAGGTTCCAACCACATAAGTGCTTCTGCACTTGGTGATGTTTTGTAGTAAACCGCCACTTTTTCGGTATTTTTACCTATTTCTATGACTAAAGCTTGTCCAAAATGATTGTATTCTTCGCCCAAACTCCAAGCTGTTTCAAAAGAATCTTCTAATAATATTTTATCAATATGCAAAGATTTAATGTCTAAGATTAAATAACGACAAGCTGTCTTGTTTTCGATACTAAGTACCGCTTTACCCGATAATTCCTTGTGTTTAAAATCAACCTTTAAATCCAAATGAATATGGTTCAAATGAACAGAATCATAATTGGAAAACGAGTGGTTATTAACTTTAATTTGTGGCATTACCTTGATTTCCTTATGCTTACAAGAAATTAAACCGAAGATAATAAGTAACAGAAACAATATTTTTTTCATTTTACAGTTAGTAGTGGTATAAGACTGCAAAGTTAAGCTTACCTTGATAAATTTGTTTTTTTAATCTTAAATGTTTTTGTTAGATTTGCCATCCGTTAAAAATTTGGTACTCAATTTGCGCTTTAAAACCATATAAACGAACATCAACATCAAGAATGAACAAATTTCTAATTATCTCTCTTACTTTCATTAGTTTTGGCCTGAAAGCTCAAACCACAGAAGCTGACCCTTATGGATCAGAATATAATTTTGATTCTACCACCTTCGAAGAAACGCCTGCTGAAGCTCCTGCTGTTGAAGAAAAAAAATCTCCTCTTGGCTTTAAACCTTACGAAAAATTTACCCCTCCTATTGATACCAATTCTAACCTTATTACGTATATTGGTGTAATGCCTTTTACACCGTTGGAAAATGATGTTTATGATGGTGGAACGATTGACTCTTTGTATTGGAGAGCTAAAAAGTTTTTAATGCAAAAATACACTACTGTGTATAAAGAAGACCCTAAAAAACCTATCCCTTTTCCTAAAGAAATGTTGATAGAAGATTACAAACCTGATGGTGATGTTGGTAGAATTATTATTAAACCAACAGTGCCTTTTATGTTAAAAAACAATGAATTTTCTTACAGTCAAAACGGGACCATCAGCTTCAGAATAGACATTCGTGTTAAAGACGACAAATACAAATACAAAATTTCTCACTTTGTACATAATACCGTTGCAAAAGGTTCCGAAAAACCAATTCAAACTTATTTAGAGTATTATGCTAATCAAAAAAGAGGAGCTAAGGCAAACGATGCCTACCTTTTGGCAGTAGACAGAATGGTGAAAGATTTTATTAAGGAATTGAGCAAAGTGATGAAAGATCCTGTTGTGAAAGATGAAGATGATTTCTAATCTTTAATTTCCTCGTAATCTATATACTCTTCATCGATTGATTTAGACTCTTTTTTCTTAGATTTCCTTTCTGTTCGATTCATTTTTTCATTCATGTCATTTACTTTCTTGTTCAAGTTGGACTGAACCTTGTTGATGGAAATAAATAATTTGATTCCCTGCCAAATGAGATAAATCAAAAAGATATTGAATAATATTTTTAACACGATATGGCTGCAAATTTACAAAAAAACCCTCATTAGTCTTTTAATTTTCGACTAGTTTTTAATCAATTGAACACAATTTAACAAAGTATCCATTTTTCTTTCGGTTTCAACCCATTCATCTTCCTCAACAGACATTTCATTGATTCCTGCACCTGCCATTAACATCAATCCATTTTGATAGCACATTCCACTTCGTAAATTCACGAAGAATTGTTGATGATTTTCATGACTGACTGGTCCTAAAAAACCAGAATAATAGCCCCTATCGAACGCTTCATTTTCTTTTATAAAGTTTAAAGCAGACTCTTTGGGGAAACCACAAACCGCAGGCGTTGGATGTAAGCGCTCTAACAATTGATTGACTTTGTTGGAATCATTCACTGCGATATTAAAAACACTGCACAAGTGCGACACATTACCGGCTTGTTTGGGTTTAATCCCACTGATAGTTGTTGACAAATCTAAAGACAGGATTTGTTGTTCTATGTAATCTCTGATTTGCTGATGCTCTTTGAGCTCTTTATCGCCGTATGTATTGTTGTACAAAGTACCACCCAAAGCCTCTGTATAAAGCGTCGTTCCGTTGTAATTGAGCAATGTTTCGGGAGTTGCACCCAACATTAATAGACCTTCATTTAAAACACAGGCAAACACAAAAGCATTCGGATACTTTTGTAGCATATTACTAAACATGGCATGGTAATCGACACGACCCTCTATCCACTTGTTTCTGGCTAAAACCACCTTATCGAAAACACCTTGTTCAATAGCTTTTTTAGCCTCCTTCACACTTTGCAAATACTGGTTTTTGGAAGAGGGTACACTTTCATCACTAGTTGTCAATTGGAGTGTCTTAAAAAACGCCGTGACCTCTTTTTCATCTATGGGCAAAATAGTGCCTTTGTGAACGTACTTTTTTAAATCGGATTGTTTTAAAACAAAGGGGGCGAAAGCAAAAGCATCCAAACCATTTTCTTGGGCTATAAAGCCATGCATTTGAGATTGTGAGGGGAGTCGCCAAATAAATTGATAGGTACTCATTTAGGAACCATTAACGGTTTTTTACAGCCATAGTCAATCGGCTGATGTGAACCAACTGACCGGCTTGATTTTCAATTTTTATTTCCCAAACTTGGGTAGTGGATCCAATGTGGTGCGGCTTGGCAATGGCATA
>JBILJV010000034.1:0-23643 GCA_044377005.1 Bacteroidia bacterium | reverse complement strand
TTAGGGTAATTTTATCGTAAAAAGAAAAATATAAAACACCTAATTGAATACACAATAATAAAATAGTAACTAAAGGGTATAAAGTAGTAAAGCGTTCAAAATATTTAACACAAAACAATCCGTTAATAAACAATAAAGCACTTGTTATCATAAACTTATTGATTATTTTTTTGTTTATTTGTTGCATTAGGAATTAAAAAATCATCGAAATATACATTCTTTTTATCTTAATATATGAAAATATTATCACTTTATTAATAAATTTGACAAAAAATAAATGCCTAACGAACAAAACACTCACATCATTAACTATTTTCTCCCAATAAAAAAGTTTTTTAAACTTTTAAAACCAAGTGCAAAAGATGTATATCTGATGTATGGTTATGCTATATTTTCTGGAATCATTGCATTATCATTACCATTAGGAATTCAATCGATAATTGGATTTATAATGGGAGCTCAAATGTCCTTTTCATTATTTTTGTTAATTTCATTGGTCTTATTAGGATTATTATTTTCTGGTTTTTTACAAATCATGCAAATGTGGATCTCAGAAAGTATTCAGGAAAGAATATTTGTAAGAACAGCTTTTGAATTTGCCCATAAAATCCCTCGTTTTAAAAACGAAGCATTGAACAATGTCTATTTACCTGAGTTGGTCAATCGTTTTTTTGACGCTACTAACATACAAAAGGGATTAAATAAAATATTGATAGATTTCACATCCGCTATTTTTCAGGTCCTTTTTGGATTGTTATTACTTTCATTTTACCATCCTTTCTTTGTTTTCTTTGGTTTATTTTTAATTTTCTTATTATTCATACTACTTCGTTTTACATTACCTAGAGGAATAGCCTCTAGTTTAAGGGAATCCAAAATGAAGTATAAGGTTGTATTTTGGTTGGAGGAAGTCGCTAGGAATCAAAAGATTTTCAAATTGAATAATCATAAAAATTTCTCAATAAACAAAACCGATAATTTGGTTTCAAATTGGCTTAAAGAAAGAAAAGGACATTTTAAAATATTAATTCAACAATATTGGTTTTTGGTTGGTTTCAAATTATTAGTAACCTCAGGTTTATTAATAATTGGGACGAATTTAATTTTTGCAGAACAAATCAATATTGGTCAATTTGTTGCTTCCGAAATCATTATTATTTTGGTAATTAGTTCTGTAGAAAAATTAATTACGAGTTTAGATGCTATTTATGATGTGGCAACGAGTGCAGAAAAACTTGACCAAGTATTATCAATGCCTATTGACGAACATGGCGTTTATAAGTTAGAAACTAAAGACAACAAAATTGAGATTGAACTTAATAATTTATCAGTAAATTCAATGATTTATGATGCTAAAATACTGAATAACATTAACTTAATTATTAAACCGGGTGAAAAAGTTTGTTTAGTTGGTAAGGGAGGTTCCGGAAAATCTACTTTATCTAATTTACTATCTGGCATCAATCAGAATTATGAAGGAAACATTTTATTCAATAAAATTTCTCTTAAAAACATCAATTTAGAAGACCTATACACCTACATTTCTGGTGATTTTGGCAACCAAAGTATTTTCAATGGCAGTTTGTATGAAAACTTAACTTTGGGTAGAAATGACATAGAGATGAGTCATATAATAAAAGCGATAGAGGATACTAATCTAACAGAATTTATAGGAAATCTTCCCAATGGACTGAATACTGTGTTGTATCCAAATGATGAATTACTTTCAAACTCAATTGTAAAGAAAATAGAAATTGCCAGAAATCTCATTTTAAAGCCATCAATATTAGTTGTTGAGGATTTTATAGGCACCATGGGACGTGAGGATGAAGCAAGGATTTGTAAATTATTAACTTCAAAAGAGGCAGAATGGACCTTAATAATAGTTAGTAATAATAGTTTACTTGCCTCTATGTGTGATAGAATTATTTATCTTGAAAAAGGAGAAATAAAAATAAACGACCATTTTGAAAATTTGAAAAACAGAAAAGAAATTATAGAAACACTTAATTAGAACAAATGGAAGAAATTTTATCAAAAAGTAAATGTGAAAGATTAATAACGGTTCCAAAAACAGCTAGAAAATTAAAAAAATATGTTATTGGGACTTTTGTTTTTATTGTTGTCTTAATGTTCTTTCCTTGGACACAGAACATAAGCTCTGAGGGAAAAGTAACCACATTAACTCCATACGACAGACCTCAAGGCATTCAAAGTATCATAGACGGTCGTATTGAAAAATGGTATGTAAAAGAAGGTGATATAGTAGAAGAAGGTGATACCATCATCTTTATTTCTGAGATAAAAGACCAATATTTTGACCCTAAATTACTGAACAGAACTAAAGAGCAAATCATAGCTAAAGAAGGTGCTATCGGTTCATATGAAAGTAAGGTAAAATTTCTAGAATCACAAGTTGGAGCAGAAAAACAAAATCTAATCAATAAACTTTCACAAGCCAAAGTTAAAGTAAAACAAAGTAGAGACAAAGTAAGACAAGACAGTGCTGAACTCAAAGCCGCTATTGTGAACTATAAAATTTCTAAAGAGCAATTAGAACGTGGTGAAAAACTTTATAAGGAAGGCAATATAAGTTTAATTGTATTAGAACAAAGAAGAAACAAAGAACAAGAGGCTGCTTCTAAAGAAATTGTAGCTTCTCAAAAACTATCCATTAGTTTAAGTGAAAACATTAATGCTATAACTGAGTTAAACACAATTGAATCTGAATTTTTGATTAAGATATACAAAATAGAATCTGAAATAGAAAGCACCAACTCTGATATGTTTAAAGCAGATGAAGAACTTTCTAAACTGAACAATCAATATAGCAATTACGCTATCAGAAATGGGAACTATTATTTATTATCTCCCAAGAAGGGCCAAATTGTAAAAATAAGAAAATCGGGAATTGGAGAAACTATTAAACAAGGCGAAGAAGTGGCTTCCATCACTTCAAACAAACCTAATTTAGCTGTAGAATTGTATATAAAACCAATGGATCTTCCCTTAATTAAAAAAGGCAATCAATTCAGAATATTATTTGATGGATGGCCAACAATAGTGTTTTCAGGATGGCCCGGTGCAAGTTATGGCACCTTTGGTGGTGTAGTTACTGTGATTGACAGCGATATTAGTGAGAATGGCAAATACAGAATTTTGGTTTCACCCGACCCAAATGAACATCCTTGGCCAAAGCAAATACAATTAGGCGGAGGTGCTAGAGGTATTGCCTTACTAAAAAATGTGAGAGTTGCATATGAAATTTGGCGTAATTTGAATGGATTCCCACCTGACTTTTATTACTCTACAAAAAACATAAAAAAGAATGAGAAGTAAGATAATTGTAATCGTCACTTTACTTTTTTGTCATTTCAGCGCTTATGCTGACTCCACTTTTGTATTTTCACTCAAAGAATTTGTAGGAGTTGTTGTAAAGTTTCATCCAATAGCCAAACAAGCTGAAATCTTAAAACAACAAGCACGTGCTAACTTACTAAGTGCTAGAGGACAATTTGATCCTACAATTAGAGGTTCATTTGACCAAAAAACATTTGATAATAAAAACTACTGGCAGCAATTATTAACCGAGGTTAGTATTCCTACCTGGTATGGCTTACAACCTAAAATAGGATATGAATTTAATGACGGAATAAGAGAAAATGATAATAGCTTTAAATACATGGGAGAAGACCGCGTAAACCTTCCAAATGGATTATTATATACAGGAATTAAGGCTAGCATAGGTTCAGGATTATTAATTGATGAAAGAAGAACTTTTTTAAAACAGGCGAAATCAATGCTTGAGCAAAGTGAGTTTGACCGTCAAAACAGTGTCAATGACTTACTTTTTTATGCTCATGAAATATATAATGAATGGTCGCTTTCATACACCAAAGTTACTCTTTTAAAAGAAGCTGTTAACATAGGTAGAGAGAGAATTGCTGGCTTAAAAAAATCTGTTAAATTTGGCGACCTTGCAGGTATAGATACAGTGGAAGCATTATCACAACTTCAAAGTTTTGAAATGTTATTGGCTGAAGAAGTCATACAACTAAATTCAATTAAATTTCAACTTAACACGTATTTATGGAACGAAAATAATCAGCCTATATTTTTGGAACAAAATATAATTCCAGTAGAGGTTGATGAATTAGGTTTTTTTTTAAACGACACTTTACTAAAAAAGGAAGCTTATCTTTTGGCACAAAATCATCCTAAGGTAAAGAGTATTGAACAAAAAATAGAACAATTAGAATTGGAAGAAAAATTGAAATTCAATAAGCTATTACCCAAAATAGATGTAAACTACAATGTATTGTTAAATGATGCCACAAGAAATCCAAGTATTGCCAACAATGCTTATTCACAAAATTACAAATGGGGTGTAGACGTTCAGTTTCCTATCTTTCTTCGTTCAGAAAGGGGGCAATTACAATCCATCAAACTAAAAATCACCGACAATAATTACACCTTTGAACAGGTTAAAAATAGTATTGTAAATAAGATATTAGATTATAAAGTACAAACTAATTTATATCAAAGTCAGGTTAATTTAGCAAGTTCAATGGTCGACAACTACAACCGTGTTTTAAATGCAGAAAAATCGAGGTTTGAATTGGGAGAAAGTAGTATTTTCTTAATCAATTCTAGAGAGCAAAAACTATACGAAAGTCTTTTAAAGAGATTAGAAGCATTCTATAAGTTTAACAAATCCAATTACAGTTTAAATTGGTCGGCGGGTTTATTCGCCAACTAATTGATTGTTCAACAATCGATCAACTTCTATTTTACCAAACAACTTACTTGAATACACTTTTTTTAGTAGTTCTATGTGTGACAATTTATGCGCATCGGAACTCACATAGTGATAGAGTTTGTTTTCGACAATATACTTAGCCAATTTAGTTGATTGGGGAGAATAATGTGAGATAAGGGACAATAGGTTGATTTGAAACTTAACACCTGTTTGAAATATTTTATTGACTAATTCATAATCACTTTGCAAATAAACATATCGTTCGGGATGAGCTAATATTGGAGTAAAACCTTTGTTAATTAAATCAAAAATTACTTGTTCGAGTTGTATTGGTTGATTGATAAATGGTGTTTCAATTAATACATTCTTATTTCCGAAGGTTAATATATTTTCAGGATTATTTTTTACATTTTGAATAAATACATCATCAATTAAGTGTTCAGCTCCATATTCAATTTTGATGTCTATATGATTGTCCTTAACAAACTGTTGAAGAGCCAAAAAGGGGGTAGAAATAGTTTCTTTGTTATTGGGATAATAATCACTTATGACATGAGGTGTAAAAATCAGTTTTTTAAAGCCTAAATTTATCATTTGGTGAATCATTTCTATGGAGTAGTCCAATGATTTGGATCCATCATCTATCCCAAACAATACGTGATTGTGCATATCACATAAAACTGGCGTATTAGGTGTTGTTTTTTTCTTAAATAAATTACTTATCAAAAACATTAGTTTTTCTTAAACCATTTTCTCCAAAACATATTATTACTCGATACTTTATCGTCTTGATAATAACCGTAGCCATAACTATTTCCATAGCCATATTGTCCATAAGTATTAGAGTTATTAACATCATTCATAACCACTGAGAAGTTGTCATATATTCTTTTTTGGTAAAGTTGGTTAATTCCATCGACAACCGATTCTTTGGTATATCCTGCTCTAACAACATAAATTGACAAATCGCAACGCCTAAATACCACATTCGCATCTGACACCAAACCTATCGGAGGATTGTCTGCCATAATTACATCATAATCTTCGAACAAGCTATCTACTAAAAAATCAAATTCCTTTTTAAGCAACAATTCATTAGGATTAGGTGGAATTGGACCTGCTGTAATAAAATCCAAATTTTTTACAGTAGACTGTTTAATCGTTTCTTTATAATCTACAGAACCTGATAAAACAGAACTAATTCCAAGATTATTTGGCACATTAAACCCAATATGAATTTTAGGTTTTCTCATATCCAAATCCAAAACAATTACTTTTTTTCCAGACATAGCAAGTATAGCTGCATAGTTAATTGCAAAAAATGTTTTACCCTCTCCACTCACAGTAGATGTTACCCCATAAATCTGATGTTGTTTTTTGGTTAACATAAACTCAGAATTTGTCCTTATTGAACGTAAGGATTCACTGATTGCTGATTTAGGATTTTTATCAACTACGATAGTTGAGGCAGGCATTTTATCATTATATGAAGGCACTATTCCCAAAATTGGCGCAAGTAATTTTTTCTCTAAATTTTTACGAGAGAAAATTACATTATTAAAGAAATATTGATAGAGTATAAATAAAATTGTAGGCAAAAATGATACAATAATAAAGCCTAAATAAATTTTTTGTTTATTGGGAGAAATCGGTTTTTCATCTGCATAGGCATTAGATAAAATTGTAAATTCAGGTACTGTCCCTGCTTTTGAAATTTGATATTCAATTTGTTTTTCTATCAGACTTATATAAAACTTTTCGTACAATGAATTAAACCTTTTCAATCTATTGAGTTCCGTTTCTTTATTTGGTAAGCTAGAGTATTGATTTTTAAACACCCCTATTTTACTGTTTATTTCTGTTTTTTGTTCACTTATAAACTTTTTAGTTTCTTTGACATAAGAGAGTAATCTAGATTTTAAAAGCGAAATTTCAAGTTCAATTCTTCGGTAAGCCATTGAAACCTCTTTATTAGAAAATTTCAGCAACTCTCTTTGTTTGTATAGACCATTTAATTCATCTAAGCTTTGAGCTATTTGGTTGTTTTCTATACCTATAATTAATGGAATTACATTGTCTTTACTTTCATCTCTTTGAATAAAGGCTTGAATTTTATCTATACTTGAGCTTGTTTTATCTACTTCTTCTTTTAACTTTTGTAATTCATTTACACCTGTATTTATTTCGGCATATTCCGAGAGGGGGGAAGTGGTTCCGTGTAATTTCATGAAATTTTCAATTCCTTTTTCGTACTCCTCCAACTTATTTGACGTTTCACTTATTTGATTATCAATATATGAAAGAGTTTGTTCTTGAGATTTTTGTTCTTTCTCAGTTGATTGTTTTAAATAAGCTTGATTATAAGCTTCCACAATATCTATAGCTTTCTTTCTGTTATTGTCTTTGAAAGAGATAACAATTGTACGTGCGTCACTATTAGCTATTTCAACACCAACATTACTTAATAAAAAATTACTTAATGAACCTTTGCTATTAATTTTAAAACAGTAGCTCATTTGATCTAGCATCATTCCCTTGTTCTCAACTGTTTTAATCGCAAACTTAAATCCCCGAAATTGAATTGTTTCTCCAATTCTATAGGTTTTGGATTTGGCAATTATTTTCTCTTTGTTAGACAATTTAAACTCATAGGGACTTGTAAATGTTACATAAAACAGTTGGTCATAAAGAATTGTATTAGGCTCAGAATATATAACAATTTCAAATGGTGATGATTGGTATATTTCAGTTGTAATTAATTCTCCTTTTGCAAAATAAGAGACATTCAAATCGAGTAGTGAAAGCACATCGTTGGCCACTAAAGGCGATTTAATGAGTTCAACCTCGCCTAATAAATCTTCATTTTGTTTCGAATTAAAATTAGTCAACCCTAATTCTGATGGTTCCTTCGGTAGTTCTAACTTTATAAGTGATTGTGCTTGATAAACAGGTTTAGTATATTTAAGATAATAATAGGCAACCCCTAAAAATAAAATTACACTAATAGGAATCCAATACCAAACCCTTTTAAAGAGTAACATTAATTTCTCAATATTGAAGCCAGAGTCGCTACTACTGTCTTGACTGAGAACTGTCTGATTAAGATCAAATGATTTCATTCTTTATTTTATATTATTAAATAATACAATAAATGTGATGACCAATTGAGATATGTTTAAAAAAACCATATTATCTCTTACACTTTCAGAAACAGGCTTTCTAACTGGTTCAATATATATAATATCGTCGGGCATTATATTAACAATAGATTCACTCATCGATTGAATTGTTTTTAAGTTAATTACTTTAATTTCAGGCTTATTCAAATCTCCTCTAACAATTCTAATATTATAAGCCTTGACATTGTCTTTTAATCCTCCTCCTAAAGCAATCACTTCGAATAAATTCATATTTGGTCTAAACGGAATTAATTGTCCTTCAATTCCATTTATTACAATTACTTTTCTATTGATAACTTTTGATATTATATAAACCTCATTGTAATAAGTTTCATACTTTTTAGCTAACAAGCTATCAATTTGTGAAATTTTCAAACCAACGACATTAATTCTACCAATTAGTGGAAAATGACAAGTTCCATTTTCTAAGACTTCGTAACTAATACCATTAACAGATTCTGTTGAGGTTGAACTGGCATTGGTTTCCACTTTTACCAATCTTCCTGATGGTTCAATGATATTTTCTCCAGAATTGGTAAACACAGAAAATTGGATTTTATCTCCTATAGAAATTGGATATTCAACAATTACTTTTTGATATGTTTGTTTCCAATTTAATGTCTGTTTTTCTGTTTTTAATATGATGTTAGATTTGTATATACCGCATGAATTAAAAAACAACAAACCAATCAATACAAACAAAAGTTGACTTAATTTTTTCATTTTTTTATTAGATTTAATAAATAACTTCCATATCCACTTTTTACTAATGGTGTCGCAATTTTTTCGAGTTGACTATTATCAATGTATTTCATCCTCCAAGCCACTTCTTCAATACTACCAATTTTCAAACCTTGGCGTTCCTCAATGACTTGAACAAACTGACCTGCTTGCATTAAACTATTGAAAGTTCCTGTATCCAACCAAGCAGTTCCTCTTTTTAGTAAACCAACTTTTAACTGACCTTTGTTTAAATATTCTTTGTTAACATCAGTTATTTCATATTCACCACGTGGTGATGGCTTTAAATTTTTAGCTATTTCAACCACTTGATTATCATAGAAATACAAACCTGGAACAGCGAAATTCGATTTAGGGGTTAATGGCTTTTCCTCTATACTTACTGCATTTAGATGTTCATCAAACTCCACAACTCCATAGCGCTCAGGATCACTAACATGGTAAGCAAAAATTACACCTCCCACAGGGTCATTGTTTTCTTGTAATACATTTTGTAATGATGCACCAAAAAAGATATTATCTCCCAAAATTAAAGCCACTTTATCGTTACCTATAAATGATTCCCCTATAACAAATGCTTGCGCCAATCCATTTGGTACAGCTTGTTCTGCGTATTCAAAACGACATCCTAATTGGCTACCATCTCCTAATAGTTTTTGAAAATTAGGCAAATCATGAGGTGTCGAAATAATTAAAATTTCTCTTATTCCAGCCATCATTAAGGTGGATAGTGGGTAATAAATCATTGGCTTATCATAAACAGGCATCATTTGTTTACTCATTGCCAATGTTAGTGGATGTAATCTTGTTCCACTTCCTCCTGCTAATATTATTCCTTTCATATCTTATCTATTTGAATACATTTGTTGGTAATAATTTTTATAAGCACCGCTCGTAACGTGGGTCAACCATTCTTGATTTGACAAATACCATTCTACTGTTTTTTCTAAACCTTGCTCAAATGTTACAGAAGGTTGCCATCCTAGTTCATTCATTAATTTACCAGCTTCTATGGCATATCTAAAATCATGTCCTGCACGGTCGGTTACATAATGAATTAATTTTTCAGATGTTCCTGCTTCTCTTCCTAATTTAGTATCCATTAATTGACATAATAGTTTTACTAAATCAATATTTTTCCATTCATTATTGCCCCCAATATTGTAAGTATCCCCCATTTTACCGTGATGAAAAATAACATCAATAGCTCTAGCATGGTCAACGACAAACAACCAATCTCTTACATTTTCTCCTTTTCCATATACAGGCAATGGTTTCATATTCAAAATATTGTGTATCATTAAAGGAATTAATTTTTCAGGAAAATGGTGTGAACCATAATTGTTGCTACAGTTGGAAATCTTTACCGGAAGTCCATATGTATGGTGATAAGCTCTTACAAAATGGTCGCTCGAAGCTTTTGATGCAGAATAAGGAGAATTGGGGTCATAAGGTGTAGTTTCCAAAAACTTTCCATCATCGCCAAGTTCACCATAAACCTCATCAGTACTTACATGGTAAAAAAGTTTATTTTCATACTGTCCATTCCAAATCATTTTGCACATATTCAATAAATTGACTGTACCTACCACGTTGGTCATTACAAATTCCATTGGATTGCTTATGGAACGGTCAACATGAGACTCCGCTGCCAAATGAATAACGCCATCAAATTGATACTGTTTAAATAAAGTTTCTAAAAAAACAGCATCAGTAATATCACCTTTAACAAACACGTAGTTTGGGCTATTTTCTAAATCTTTTAAATTTTCCAAATTACCTGCATATGTCAATTTATCTAAATTAACTATTTGATAATCTGAATATTCATTTACAAATCGGCGTACGACGTGAGACCCAATAAAGCCTGCCCCCCCTGTTATTAATAAAGCCTTTTTACTCATTTCTATTGTACTTTTAAAATATTAATCTCGTATACTAAGGTTGAAAATGGAGGAATAATACCCTCAACACCTCTAGCACCATATGCTAAGTCATATGGCATAATGAAAGTTGCTTTCTCACCCTCTCTCATTTTGACTAGAATCTCATATAATCCAATTGGATTTAAATTCCCTTTAACAACTCTAATTGTTTGTTTTTGACCACTTGTGTATGAATTAAAAAATTCAGTACCATCCATTAACTTCCCAATAAAATGGAAAGTTACTATTTTACCCTCAACAATTCTTTGTGCAGTATCGGCTGCTTTTTGATGAAACTGAAATCTTAAACCTGAAGATGTATCAATTTTAACTTCCAAACTATTTTTGTTGCAATATCTTGTTATGTCTTTAATTTCTTTGTTCCAACGTTCTATTTTCTCTGAATTAATTAAACTATCTACTTGGTATTGGTTTAATTTTCTATCCATTTTAATTAAAAAAGTAAGCATACTTCCCTCTTTAATAAAGGATGGCAAAACAGTTTCTCTTCTGGTTTTAAAATAGAAAGAATCCGCACTTATTAAAATTTTAGCACTATCACCTTCAGACAAAATTTGTAATGCTTCCATTATGTCACCGCCTTTGTGTGTAAATTCAGAGATCAATATTCTTTCAGGCGTTTTTCCAAAAGTTGAGTAAAAAACAGAATCGTCCTGATTGGCTATTGAAATATGACATTGAACATAATCCCCTATTGAGGGCAATTGACTATTTGCGCCTCTTGATAGAATTTTGTAATTCAAACCGCTTTCTGTTTTTGAATATCGGTCACAACCTACCAAAAAGATTACAAATAAAATTAAAAAATAAATTATTCTAGGCATTGAGTTCATCTTTATATTTTACTAATTCTTGTTTAAATTTAACAACAGTTTGTTCTAGTGTTTCATTGCTACTTCCCCCCGCTGCATAAAAGTGACCGCCTCCGTTAAAGTATGTTTTGGCAAATAAATTGACCCCAAAATTACCTTTACTTCTGAAGCTCATTTTAACCATTTTCGTTCTGTCAATAATTAAAACCGCAAACTTAATCCCTTTGATACTTAAACCATAATTAACCAAACCTTCTGTATCTCCTGTTGTAAGTTGAAACCTTTCTAATTCTTCCTTATTTATTACAATCAAAACCGTATTAAATCCTCTCAAAACTTCCATTTTTTCACTAATAGCATAGCCTATAAAACGGACCCTTTGTTCAGAAAAATTGTCATAAAAACGGTCGTTTATTTCCACATGATTCGCCCCTTTGTCAATTAAATCAGCAATAGTTCGGTGAGTAGAACCAGAGCAATTACTATACTTAAATGAACCAGTGTCAGCCATAATGCCTGTGTATAAACATGTAGCTATTGAAGCATCTACCAAATGGGTTTTATTTAAATCTTGTATCAACCTGTAAACCAATTCACATGTACTACTTGCAGTATCATCCCAATAGGTAAAATCCTCAAAATTAGATGGATATTGATGATGGTCAATTAAAACTTTTTTAGATCGTGAGGCTTTTACATCTATACCTAAATCATTTATTCTGCTTAAATCATTAAAATCTAAACAAAATACCAAATCAGCTTCATAAACCAGTTCTTTGCATTTTTCTGTTTGTTCTTCGTAGTTTATAACCAATTCAGCTTGAGGCATCCAATGTAAATTGTGTGCAAAATCAGTTGGAGAAATTACAGTAGGTTGAAAACCTAAATATTTTAAAAAATGGTACAATCCTAACGAAGACCCCATTGCATCTGCATCAGGTTTATGATGCGTAGTAATGATGATTTTAGGATTTGTAATCCCCCCTATGTAACTTAAAATGGACTGTGCTGCGCCTGCTGACATGATTTGACTTGCAAAGATGATTAAATTTAGCAACTTTAACAGATTTTTTTCTCTTCATATGTCCTTTATAATCGACTAAATGAAGGGTAAAAAACATAAATCCCTTTTACATTACTCTATTTTATTAAAATAAATTCAAACTTAGGGTAACCCTTTACACGTTGTTCATTGTAAAAATCGATAAATCTTAGTTTGTATAATTTATCGTCGGTATCCTTAATAATATAAGTTAAATTGGGCTTAACTGTAAATATAAAACTTGTATTAAAATCAAAAGACTTCCATTCAAAACCTACACCATTTCGATTGCTTGTAAACTCATATTTACTAATATAAGCACTGCTTATTTCATTGAAATTACTAACAGAATCAATTGCAACTGTTACATTGTTTGGGTTGCTCAAAACACCGGTAACCAAATATGGAAATGGATTGGGCCCATAATTGTAAAAGACATGTTTGTATTTTGTAAATTCTAAATCCCAAGTTCTCTTATCTGGCTCTGCATTATTCAAAACAAATCCTCCTGACTTGAACGAGAAATAAGTGAAATTTTGATTTTTTTGTTTAGGAATATAAGTTAATTCGTTCCACTCTGTAACCAATTTATTATTGAACACTAATGGCGATAATTTGCAAACATACTGTGTATCATTTACATCTAATATTTGCATTCTAACAAACCTATCCCAACCCACTTGATCAATCAACTCAATAATATAAATTCCTGATTTAGAAGACCCTGGAGCTAAAAATGTCCGCCAATCACCAATTGCAGACTTTTCTACTTTCCCTTCAGGTTCATCTATCAAAACTGGCAAAGATTTTAAATAGCTAGTGTCTAAAGTCAATGGCTCGTCTAAATTGAATAAATTGGTTTTTCTAACTCTAATATCTTTACCATTATTAATAAAAACACCATATTGATTTTCTCCCGTTTCAAATCTTAAGTCCCAATCGAATAAATCCTTGGTTTGAAATGTATTAGTACCCAAATCAAAAAAAATTTGATTTTCATAATTATCACCTAAATGAAATGATGTAATATTAGACTCACCAATAGGTAATTCATAAGGATTTTCCTTTTTAAAACATGAACTTAAAAAAATAATAGATATAATTAAGAGAATTCTCATTAGATTTTTAATAATAATTGAACAAACAATGAACGACCTACCGAAATTGGCATTGAACTAGACCCACCACTATGAACAGAAGTATTCCCAGTTGCCAAAACATTGGTAATATTGAGTAGATTTTTTAAACCTAATGTCAAGCTTAACTTTTTGTCCCAAAAAGTTTTATTTGCGGTTACATCCAAAATATTAAATGCAGCTATTTTAGTTGGAACAATATCTCTGGTTTCATTAAAGGCAAATCCATTCATAACGCCATTGTATTTATAAAACAGCGACACTGAAACAGGGTCTTTATCTTTAATTTTTAACAAATAACTAAGTTGGGCTCTTAATTCAGGGGAATACAAAAACTTATTGTTATTTAGAACATCAAATGCATTATTGTAAACACCTATGTAGGAAGCACCTAAGGTGTATCTTAAATCTTTGATTTTTGATGAAACATTCAATGAAGCACCTTTAGAGTAAAAATTATCAATATTTTGATAAGTGTATGTTAGGTCAATTGGGCTAACTGCTACAATGGCAATTTGGTTATAAATACTGTTGTGAAAAAAAGCCAAATCTATAAAACTAACTTTTTTTGATTTGTGTTTCCACTTGTATTTGAATGTTAAATTTTGATTGTCAGACATTTCTGACTTTAAATTTTCATTACCTGTAATATTGTGATTAAAGTCGACGAAATCTAAAAACAACTCCTTCAAAGAAGGGGCTCTAAAGCCTCTACCATAGGCGTATTTCATTGTTAAGTTTTTGAATCGACTGTATTGAAATTGAATAGACGGCACAAATGGAGCAGGGTAAATAGTATTGTAGGTTGCCCTTACTCCTGGTTTTAAAGTAAAATACTTGTTAGGCTTATATTCAAAACAAGAGAAAACCGCAAAATCATTCATCTTTCCTTTTTCACTTACTATTCTTGTACCAAAAGCACTGTTTACATTAACATCATATCCAAACTGATAATTAAAAACCTTACTTGTTATTTTGTTGTAAGTACCACGACTCATGAAATTCAAAAAAGAAGTTGAACTATTGGCCTCTTGGGTAGGAATAACTTCGGAGAGTAAATCAACTAAATTTTTTCTGTATGTAATTTTATCTCGTTGATAAAAGCCAAAAGAGGACAATACATTCCAATTGGTTCTAACATCTTGTTTGTATGAAATATCTAAAGAGGTAATACTTCTGTTGGTAAGATAATATTCATCAAAAGCATAAGCTTCAAGATGATTAACTACAGGGGTACCTCTGTTTTCTATTTTTTCACTAAAAATATCTGTTTTGAATCGCACTCTAATTTTCTTACTTACATCAGAATGAATACCAAAACTACCAAATACTTGTTGCTTGGGTTTCCATAACATCACTCTTGTATTATCGGGACTATAACCCGAAAAAAAGTTACGGTTTAAGTTAGCCGAAATATTTACATTATTTAACTTAAATATAGCACCACCTCCAAAATTGTAATGCCCTATTGATTCGTAATAGGATTGCGCATTGACAAGCGAATTCTTGTTTAATGATATTCTTTTGGAGATTAAATTGATAACTCCACCTAAGGCATCTGTTCCATAAATGACTGAAAGTGGCCCTTCGATGATTTCTATTTTTTCAATGTTCGATAAATTAATTTGACTTAAGTCAATGTTTCCATTTTCTCTTCCAATCAAAGGTACTCCATCTAACAAAATTTTAATATTTTGACCACTTATTCCTTGCAAACTCAATGAAGATCCAAGAATATTATCATTTCCAACTCTGACATTCATTTCTTTGGAAAGTAGGTCGCTTAGATTAACAGCCCCTTGTTTTTCAATTGTTTTTTGGGAAATTAATCTGATATTTTGGACCGACTCAGAAGATTTTGTTGGTTGAATTTCAGCTGTCACTACATACCCATCAAACAAAGTAGAGTCTTCAACCTGAGCTCTTAGGTGAGTTAGGCAAAAAAACAAAACAATTAGTGATATGTATCTTAAAAAATTCAATTATTAATTACAAAAGCTTTTATTGTTTTATCAGTTTCAATTTGGTTATTCCTTTATCTGTTTGAATGGTCAATAGATATATACCACTTGCATAATTTGAAATATCAAATGAATTTGACAGTGAATTTTCTAAAATAACCTGTCCTTGCAAATTCTGAATTGTGATTTTCTCAACTTTTGAATCTGTTAAAATTTCACCTAAACCATTAATTGGATTTGGAACTACTTTAATTTGTGGAGTTAATGACAATTCATTCGCAGATAAAGTAGCCTCATACAAATTGAAAGTTGATTTACCTAGAGCACCACCCGCAAAACCTTTGAAAGTCATTTTATACGTTACATTTCCTGAGGTAATAAAATACACAAAAGTATCTGCTATTGAATAAACGCCACCACCTAAGTGCAATTTCCAATCACCTCCAATCAAAGATATTTTAGGATTTACTTTTGCTGTTTTGGTTGACAGCCATACTTGATCACATTTCTTTCCAATGTTTTTGGCAACTTGAACGCCTAAATTGCTTAAAACACCTGACAGAGGAAATAAACCGCTACCTTGGGTACTAACTGCAAATGTGGTGAATTTGGTCCAAACTAAATCCCAAGAATTATTCGCAGGTTCTCTGTCCAAAACTACATTGGTTACGGCATTGTAATATACAAACATTCTGTTAGGATATGCGTTTTTTCTAATTTGAACAAAGTTAGAATCTGTATTATCTAAGTTTGAAACTACTACACTCCACATAGAATCAAAACTCACCTGTTTGATAAATACTTTTTTGTAAATATTGTCTGCTTTGTTGAACATAATATAGACGTTAGTACCATCTACATGTTTGGTTGACATGTTATAAGTGCCCCACATAAAGTTAAATGGGTCTGCAGATGAGTATCCTTTGGTAAATGCAGTAGAAAACCATGTACTATCAGAATCAATTAGTTCTGGCAAAGCATACATTCCTGTTGTATCTATATTTCTCCAATTGGCTGGATTTTGTGTAGCTGGCAATCTTACTAACTTCATATTATTACCTGCAGAATTGAGACGAACTGCTACACCTGTAGATGGATTTCCAGGAAACTGACTACGCATCACCGAAAATGCCAAATGCCAATTTTTGTTTGAAACGGTCTTGACCACCCCATTTTTTAAACTGTAATAAACATCATTTACTGTACCAGCACCCATTAAAGTACTATCTGTTACAGAACATTGAGATTGTGCTGCAAAAGAAGCAACAATGAGAAAGAAGAATATGCTTGCTATTTTTTTCATTTAATAAGAGGTTTTATGTGTTTACAAAATTACATTTTATTACTTGTTAATTTCAAAACAAGTTCAAATATGACACTATTATGACATTGCGCAACTTATTTAAAATCAAGCATATAGCCAACTCCTCTGATAGATATTATGTATTGAGGATTTTTAGGGTCTAATTCAAAATATTTTCTAAAAGAAAGTATAAAATTATCAATCGTTCTGGTAGATGGATAAACCGAATAACCCCAAACAGTTTGTAATATTTTCTCTCTGCTTACTATTTCCCCCTTGTGTTCTATTAATAACTTAAGTAACATTACTTCTTTTTTGGTTAATGTGTATGTTCCATTTACCCCTTTGGCCTCATGATTGTCAAAATTTATATAGTTCGGACCAAATGAAAATTCTTTGAGACCGTGGTTTTGCGCTATAGTAGTACCTTGCATTTGTCGTCTATTAAGCAAATTATTGACCCTTAATTGCAACTCTTCCAAGTTGAATGGTTTAGTTAAATAATCATCGGCACCTTTTTTCAAACCTGCTATTCTGTCTTCTGGTCTACTTTTGGCTGATAAAAACAATATTGGCACATTGCCGTCTTTTAAACGAATACTTTCGCACACATTTAAACCATTTATTCCGGGTATCATCACATCTAAAATAACCAAATCAAACTGTTGGTCATTGAATTTCTTAATAGCTGTTTCCCCGTCTTTAACCCCAACTACCTTGTTGCCATCAAGTTCTAGATTCAACTTTAATAAATCGTGTAAACTCGATTCATCTTCCACTAACATTATTCTTTTGGTCATCTTTTTAATTTTTTAAAGGTTATTATAAACTGCGTCCCTTTGAGCACATTAGGTTTTATTTCAATTTTCGCTTTATGGTATCTAAGAATCTCTTTTACTATGTATAACCCCAAACCTGTCCCTTTTGTTTCACGAGTTTCTTCATCTCCTACTCGGTAAAATTTCTTAAATATCTGTTTCGATTCTTTCACATCAATCCCTATACCATTGTCAGAAATAATTAACTTTTCTGTATTTCGTTCTGTTTCTGTCTTTACATCAACAACCACATTTTCACCACCATACTTAATAGCATTGTTAAAAATATTACTTAACACCAACTTAATGGCCAATTCATCCCCATAAATTCTTTGATTATCCGTATTTATTGTTAATGTACCTGTAAAATGAGGCTCAACAAAAACAACATCTGCTGTTTCATGTATTAAATCCGATAAATTTAAATCCTGCATTTTAAACTGATAGGTTTGGCTATCAATATTGGTTGCCAATAACACATTATCTATTAAATCGTTCAATCTTTCGGCATTACTTAGTGTTTGCGACACAATTTGATTTGACATTTCAGGATCTAATTTCCTTTTGAGTAAGGTTTCACTACTCAGTTTTATAGCAGCCAAAGGGGTTTTTAACTCATGTGTAATAGAAAGTAGAAAATTATTCTGAAGTTTATTTAACTTAAGTAAAGATTCTAATTTTGTAAAAATCCAAACAGAACCAGCAATTACTAGTAAACCAAAAAACAAAACTTCTGAGTAATAAGCTCTTTTTTTAGAGTTGTATCTTTTCTCTTTTTGTTTAAACTCCCTTGGATGAACAACTACATCATAAAGACCCGAAAAAGAAGCGTTTGTATCTTTGATAATTAAATAAGTTTCTGTTGATAATTCTTCATTCAACTTTTGAATAGTAGAATCAACCATCGATTTATTTTTTAAATAAAATTGATATGGACTTAACTCAGAGTCATTATTCATTGATTCTAAGTCGAGAGACAATCGCTTTCTGATGAGTAAAGCATTTAGGTTTAAATTTTCTTTTTCTAAAGTGTATTCCGAACGGACCAATGAAATAAAGGAATACAACCACCAGCCAAAGACAAAAGTCATGTAAACAATTATTAAACTAAAAAACAATCTGTATTTCAAATCTGTAATATCTTTGTAGAATTCAAATTTAAAACAAAAAAAGGAAATAACACTTTGAAAAAATACACGCTACAACAACTGTCACTAAGAAATGGACATGACAAACCCGAAATTTGGGTGGCATATAAAGGAAATATTTATGATGTTACAGAGAGTCGACTATGGCGTAATGGCAAGCATTATGAGCATTGGGCTGGTCAGGATTTAACGAAAGAACTTGCACTTGCGCCACATTCCGAGTCAGTATTTAACAATTTTACAAAAATTGGTGAACTCGAATAAAATGACATTTTTTTTACAAAAAAAGGCGATACGTTTGTATCGCCTTTTCTATTTATATTGAAAAATATTAATTTAATACTTCTTCTACTGGTGTGTATGGCAAGTTAAAAGCATCTGAAACGGCTTTGTAAACCACTTTTCCATCCACTACGTTTAATCCTAATTTCAATTCATTGTTGCTTGAACAAGCTTTTTTCCAACCTTGATTAGCCAATTGAATTGCATACGGTAAAGTTGCATTTGTTAAAGCTAATGTTGAAGTGTATGGCACTGCACCTGGCATATTGGCAACGCAATAGTGAATAACATCATCTATTACATAAATTGGATCAGCGTGAGTAGTAGGTTTTGTAGTTTCAAAACATCCACCTTGGTCAACAGCAACATCCACCAATACTGAACCTTTTTTCATTGAACTTAAATTATCTTTGGTAATTAAGTGTGGCGCTTTTGCACCTGGAATCAATACCCCACCTATTACTAAATCAGCAGTTTTAATGGCTGCTTTAATGTTGTAAGAATTACTAAACATGGTTTGAACGTTAGCTGGCATAATATCATCTAACTGACGTAAACGTGGAATTGAAATATCCATGATAGTGACTTGAGCGCCCATACCTGCAGCCATTTTAGCAGCTTGTGTTCCCACAATACCACCACCTAATACTAATACTTCTGCTGGTTTAACACCCGGAACACCACCTAATAAAATACCTCTTCCACCCATTGGTTTTTCTAAATATTTAGCCCCTTGTTGAATAGACATTCTACCTGCTACTTCACTCATAGGCACTAATAGTGGCAATGAACGGTCGTTTTTCTCAACAGTTTCATAGGCTAAACATGTAGCACCACTTGCAATCATTGCGTGTGTTAATGGCTCATAGCTAGCAAAGTGGAAATAAGTAAACAACAATTGACCTTTTTTAATCAATTTGTATTCGCTTTCGATTGGTTCTTTTACTTTAACAATCATTTCAGCAATGGCGTATACTTCTTCAATTGTTGGCATAATAGTCGCTCCAGCTTCAGCATATTCTTCATCACTAAAACCACTTCCATTTCCAGCGGTATGTTGCACATAAACTGTATGGCCATGTCTAACGAAATCACTCACACCTGCTGGCGTTACAGCAACTCTATTTTCGTTATTTTTAATTTCTTTAGGAACACCGATAATCATATTATTATTTATTTTTTGTTAAGGTGGTGCAAAAGTAATTTTTTATCATCTCAAAAAAAAATTCTTTTTCGATTATACGATTTATGAACACCAAGAGGCTATAGAGTAGCTGTAGTTGAAATTTTTGAGCTGTTAACGGTTTCAACTTAGTCGAGACCCCAAAAGCATAATAATCAAAAGAAAAATCAATTGGTTTACAACATTCATTAAAATAATAAAAGAGATACATCGATACTCTATTGTTTTTTTTCTACATTTGCCATTGATGATAATAGGTACTATTAAAGAATCGAAACAAGGCGAAAATAGAGTTGCCATGAGCCCTGATGTGGTTAAAAACCTAGTTAAAGCAGGTTTTAAATGTGTCATAGAGACTGGTTCAGGCACTATGTCTAATTTTTCTGATGACAACTATCAAAAAGCAGGAGCAGAAATTTTAAATTCTAATGCTGAAGTTTGTCAAAAATCGGATGTATTACTCAAAGTAAATGCGCCAAATCAGGATGAAATCAATTTATTAAAGGAAGGTTCTACTTTAATTTCTTTTATTTACCACCTCATAAATCCTGAGCTCATTGAAAAGTTAAACGCCAAAAAAATTACCGTTTTTAGCATGGATGCTATTCCACGAATTTCAAGGGCACAAAGTATGGATGCATTAAGTTCACAAGCTAATTTAGCAGGTTACAAGGCAGTTATACTTGGCGCTCATCATTCTGCTAGAATTTTCCCAATGTTAATGACAGCAGCTGGGACCATTACTCCATCAAAAATTTTAATTTTTGGAGCAGGTGTAGCAGGTTTGCAAGCAATAGGAACTGCCAAAAGATTGGGTGCTGTGGTTGAGGTAACCGACATAAGGCCTGAAACAAAAGAGCAAGTTGAATCATTAGGAGGAAAATTCATTAGTTTTGATACTGGAGATGTGAAAATAGAGGGTGGATATGTTAAAGAAACGAGTGATGACACTTTAAAAAAGCAAAGAGAAATACTTGGCAAACACATAGCAGCTGCCGATGTTGTTATTACTACAGCATTAATTCCTGGCAAAAAAGCCCCAATTTTAGTAACAGAAGACATGGTTAAAACCATGAAACTGGGCAGTGTAATTGTGGATATGGCTGTGGAACAAGGCGGCAATTGCGAAATAAGTGAAGCAGGCAAAGTCGTTGTAAAATATGGTGTAAAAATAGTGGGCGAGACTAATTTACCTTCATTATTATCACAAAATGCTAGTGAAAGTTATGCCAAAAATATTTATACATTCCTCATTCACTTAGCAAATAACGAAGGATTTAAATGGGAAATGGATGAAGAAATCACCAAAGGAACTTTGATTTGTAGAGATGGAGATATTTTAAAAAAATAAAACAATTAATTAAAATGCAAGATATATTAAAATTCATTTCAGAACATCAACTCATGATTTACATGATAGTGTTGATGATTTTTGTCGGTATCGAATTGATAGAAAAAGTACCTAGTGTACTTCACACACCTTTAATGAGTGGTGCCAATGCCATTCATGGAGTTGTTATTATAGGTGCCATAATTATTATGGGTCAAGCAGACAACATTTATGCAACTATTCTTGGGTTTATAGCAGTCGTTTTGGGCACATTGAACGTAGTAGGCGGATTTGTAGTGACAGACAGAATGTTAGACATGTTTAAAAAGAAAAAATAAATGAAACAACATATATTAGACATCATATACATGATTGGAGCTATAAGCTTCATCTTTGGGATTAAAATGCTTGGAAATCCAGCTAAAGCAAAAAAGGGAAACTTAATTGCTGCATTTGGTATGTTCATTTCCATTTTTGGAACAATTTTCCTCTATGAAGGTATAAAATCAAGTAATTACATTTGGATTTTTGCAGCTTTAATCATTGGAACTGTTATTGGTACTATGATGGCAAAAAAAGTAAAAATGACCGGCATGCCTCAAATGGTTTCTTTCTTCAATGGAATGGGTGGCGCATGTGCTGGGCTTATTTCTTTGGTAGAATTCAACCACTTACAACACAACCCAGAAACAGCTAGTTTAAGTACTCTAGCAATAATATATCTGGGATTAATCATAGGTTCAATCTCTTTTTCGGGAAGTATTATCGCTTATGGCAAGTTGGACGAAAAAATAAAAGACATAACCTTACCGTTACAACAAGTCATCAATATAGGTTTATTACTTTTTATATTAGTCCTTGGCGGTTTGGCAGCTTATGGAATTATCTCTAACCCCATGATGATTTATGTGGTTCTGACTTTGTCTTTATTGTACGGTATTTTATTTGTCATGCCAATTGGTGGTGCCGATATGCCTGTAGTTATATCACTATTAAACTCTTTTACTGGTGTCGCAGCGGCTATGGGCGGATTTTTATATGGCAATATGGTGATGTTGGTTGGTGGAATTTTAGTTGGAAGTGCAGGAACACTATTAACTGTAGTAATGTGTAAAGCCATGAACCGTTCGCTAACCAATGTATTGATTGGTAATTTCGGAGGCAACAAAACTGCAAGCGGTGAAGGCAAAGAGATTACAGGTTCTACCAAAGAAATCACTAAAACAGACTTGGCAGTTTTGATGAAATACAGCAAGAAAGTTGTCATTGTTCCAGGTTATGGCTTAGCGGTTGCTCAAGCGCAACACGTTTGTCACGAATTGGAACTTGAGCTCGAAAAAGAAGGTGTTGATGTAAAATACGCCATACATCCTGTTGCGGGTCGTATGCCTGGACACATGAATGTATTGTTAGCAGAAAGCAATGTTAGTTATGATAAATTGATAGAAATGGACGACATCAATCCTGAATTTAAAAACACAGATGTAGTATTAATTGTTGGGGCCAACGATGTGGTGAATCCTGCTGCTAAGACAGAACCAAGCTCTCCTATTTACGGAATGCCAATATTAGACGTTGAAGATGCTGCTCACACAGTAGTGTTTAAACGAAGCATGAAAGCGGGATATGCTGGTATAGAAAATGAATTATTCTACAGCCCTAAAAACAGCATGTTGTTTGGTGATGCCAAAAAATCACTCACTGATTTAGTAACTGAGTTGAAGAATTTGGCATAGTCAAAAATGGGGGAATTAAGCATTACTTGTGAACTGTTAAAACGCAATTCGCAAAAGAAAATAATGGGCTTACTTCTAACTTACATTGCCTTTTTTATTTTTGTTAGACTACTAGCCCCTCACTATTCCAAAAGTGGCGAAGTTTTATACCGTGGCTTACTTAGCCAAATTGGCTATGGGGACTATACTGTTTATGCACAACTATTTTATTTTTTTTTATTATTTGCTGCCCCTTTTGTTTTTATTATCATTTTAAAAAGAACTCTC
>JBILJV010000089.1:0-6901 GCA_044377005.1 Bacteroidia bacterium | reverse complement strand
GCATAACATCTTGAGGGACATAAGCAATATGCCTTCTTAAATCGGCTAATAAATAGCTTTCAATTGATTTGCCATCTATTAATATTTCACCTTTATTGACATCGTAAAAACGCATAAGCAAGGCTGCTATTGTACTTTTTCCACCTCCACTTCCTCCAACCAATGCAACTTGTTGTCCTTGTTTTACTTCAAAATTGATATTATTTAAAACTTGTATTTCACTTCGTGAAGCGTAAGAAAAATCAACATTATTAAACGCTATATGACCTTCAATAAGTACTTTATTTGAAGACGTTTGACTAGATTCTCCAGTCATAACCATTAATTCCCTAACCCTTTGCGTTGCGCCTATTGTTTTTTGCAATTGACCAAACATATCGGCAAATCCACCTAATGTACCTCCTACAAAAACACTATAAATTACAAAACTCATAAGTTGACCAACTTGTAATTGCCCATCAATAACCATACCTGCACCATACCAAACCACAAAACTAATGGCTCCAAAGACACTAAAAATAATAAAAGAAACAAAAATACCACGATAGGTACCACTTTTAATGGCAAACTCAACCAGTTTACTCATGATATTTTGGTAACGCCCTACTTCAATTTTTTCGGCTGTAAAGGCTTTAACTACACCTATTCCTTGCAAGGTTTCTTGCACCATCGTTCCACTATCAGCCAACATATCCGTTTCCATTTTACTCATTTTTCTGATTTTAGCACCAAAAACAACAGCACTTATGGCTATAAAAGGCACCACAGATAACATAATTAATGCCAATTGCCACGAAATAGAGAATATGAAAGTTAAACCAAAAACCAAGGTTAACAAACCCCTTAAAAATTCAGCAAAGACAAAAGAAACAGTATCCTGGATTTGACCCGTATCAGCAGAGATTCGACTACTTAAATCGCCCACCCTTCTGCTACTGTAAAACGACATAGGCAAAGAAATGAGTTGTGAATATAAATTTTTTCTTAAATCAGCCGTTGCATTTGTTCCCGCTTTGGTAAGTAAATAAACCCTCATAAAAGAAAATATAGTTTGCACGCTTAGTTGAATAAAAATTAGCAACAAAACAACATTTAATGACCAATTGGTAGATTTAAGTTGTTCTAAAATCCCTAATTGATTAATTTGAGTTATAGAAGTTGTAATATTTTTACTTGAAACAGAATCTATCATTTTCCCCATTAAAAAAGGGAAAGCTAATGTACTTATAGCACTAAGGGAGATAAAAATAAGACCACCAATAAAGTACTTATTGTATGGCTTTAAGTATTTAAAAATAAAAAGAATCTCTTTGATAGACTCTTTACTAATCTTTACTTTGGGTATATCACGGTCTTGTCTTGGTCCAGCCATTTGATTTGAATTATAGTCAACAAAAGTAAAATAAAATTGATTGGTAAGATGAATATTCTAACGTGATTAATGATTATTTTATCTAATAGTAAAATCAACAAAAGAGTAAGTCTAGATTTAAGGCTAATCAATTACAATAACATTAATGGGTTTCATTAATCGAAACATTTAAAAAGAAAAATAAATTTAAACCATTAAAACAATTTTTTCTATCATTAAGTATATCTTAATTTGCCGAATCCCAATTAAATTATTAGTATTTAAGAAGCAATCTTTACTTTACATACTTAAGTCAGTACTTCCTTTTTATGTATTAAACTCCTTGTTTATAAACTCACTCATCACCTTATACAACTCATAAAGAGGCTCATTGTTTTCTAACAAATAAAGGTGGGAATTCATAGTCATAATATCTTGCCTTTTGGCAGGACCAGTTTGAGAATTCTTTGGCCCAAAACTGAGTGCTTGTTGAATACTTTGGGTAATCAAAGGTTGCAAATAGTTAAAGTCCAATTGGTGCTCGTTACATATTTTTTGGGCTGCCAACAACATGGCATTTGTAAAATTATTGGCAAATACAGCAGACAAATGATACTTCAATCGATTATCTGATGTTACAGATACAATTTGAACTGGTATATCTTTTAAAAACTCAGAAATGGCATTAAGTGTTTTGGTTGAGTTTCCTTCTATAAACAAAGGGAAATTAATGTTTGCTACCTCACTATTTACTAAAATGGATTGAAATGGATATATGACCCCAAAATTACTTTGATTTTGAAGTGAATTAATAGATTGAGCACCTGACGTATGACAAACCAATCCACCATTTATTGTTTGAGAAACCGAGACAATAGCATCATCTTTTACACAAATTAAAACTAATTCATTTTCAGCAAATTGCGGCATTGAAGAAAGGTAAGTTGCATTAACTAGTTTAGCTATGGCTACTCCTTTCTCTGAATTTCGTGCCACCACAGATTTTACTTTTAATCCATTGTGATGAAAAAATTTAGCAAAGAAACTAGCCACATTTCCTGAGCCAATAATTGTTACTTGTTCTATATTTAATGGCAATTCAGTCAATCTAAGATTAAACTAGGTTCTTTGAATGTCTTTTTGATTCTTTGAAACGTTGAATAATTGCCAAACAAAATCCAAACACCATAATAACGGTGCCGCCCCAAAGCAGATTGATATAAGGGAATTCTATAGCTTTCAGAATAATGTATTCCAATTTTGGTCTGCGAGTTGCCGAAGTAATAATAAACTTCATTTCTCCTGGTTTATCTTTGTCTGAGATTATTCTGTCCATAACCACCATTACACCTGCTTTTTCGATAACAGATTCTTTGATTCTAATTTTATCTTCACTTATAAATTCAGGTCGAGCAATAAAAGTATCTCCAATCGTATTAATTACAATTTCAGCTTGCAGGTGTAATTTTTCCACTTCACTTGGATTAGACAGAACATTGATTTTACGGAGCGTTAATTGCCTATTAGCATCATCGGTTGTAAATGTTTGCCCAATAGAAACAGTATCTGTTTTAAAATTATCAAATTCTTTTTCTTCAAAATTTTCCATACTACTTTCAAAAGTGATATGGGTAAAAATATCCTTGGTTAGGTAATGTCTTGTATCAGGATTAACTACAGGACCCATCTTCTTATTGTCTTGAATATTAGGTCTAAGTATAAACTGGTCTTTTACATTACCATCTTTGTCCAAATATTGGTATTGTACTTCAAAATATTTATTAGGAGAAATTTCATCTGTTTTGGCAAAAGTAGCTTTAAGCGTATTGTTTCCAAAAAGAACGGGTTTACCTTTGGCTAACAATACATTTTCACGGTTATTGGTTATTGCATTTTGGTCTTTTCCTCCCTCAGCATTGGTTTCCGAGAAATATCCAACCCCAGTATTGTTTACACTTAGCACTTTTTTATTAACCGATGAAACAACCATTCCAATCATCATTAATCCAAAACCAGCATGAGCAATGGCTGCACCTGCTAATTTTATTTTACCTTTAAGTACTTTGTGAATGTAATGGATATTTCCAACCATTGCATAACAGCCTCCAATTATCAAAAGCAAGTATTTGAATTCCCAAATATCAAACAAGAATAGAGCACCTATGGCAAGAATGATAGAAATCAACAAAGCATTGGCGATGTATTCCCACACTCGTTTTTTGTCCGAATCTTTGTATTTAAAAAACTGACCAACTGCTGTTAAAAAGACGATGGGTATAGCAAACCAAATTTGAATTTTATTGTAATAAGCCTCTCCTGCTGACGCCATTGCACTTCCAAACAATTGATTAAATACTGGCACACTGGTCATGGTTATTATTTGCAAACCAGACAACATAAGAACCATACTTCCTACAAACATCCAAAACTCTCTGCTGTATAGTTTATCAGTTTCAAGTTGAGTGCCATATAATCCAAACAAATTTTTAACAAAAAAGAAAGTAGAGCCAAATAAAACTAATGCACCAATAGAACTTATAATTGCAGAATCAACTTTGAACGGGAAAAGGGCAACCACCATCATTCCTCCAAATGATATTATAAAGAAAACAAGTCCTTTTTTGAATCCTTTGAAACTGATGGCATATAATAAAAAGATGAAAGAAAATAGCAAAATTATTAACTGCCCTGACAACCCTAAATCGGTAAATGAGTGCACACTCGCATTGCCCAAAATCCCACTTCGAGTTAAAAAAGTAGCATAAAGAACCATGAAAAAGGAGAAGACTGTAAGAATAAAAGTTAGCACAGGGTATTTTCCTGTCACTTTGTTAATGAGTAACAAATGAGTAGCAGTAATTAGCAACAGCCACGGCATTAAAGATGCATTTTCTACTGGATCCCAAGCCCAATAACCTCCAAAACTCAAACTTTCGTAAGCCCAATAGCCGCCCATTATGATGCCTGTTCCTAGAACCATGACTGCAACAAGTGCCCAAGGTAAGGCTGGCACCATCCATTCTCTAAGACGGCGGGTCCAAAGACCTGCAAAAGCAAATGCAAAAGGAATGATAGTAGCAGCAAAACCAAAAAATAAGGTTGGAGGATGTATTACCATCCAATAGTTCTGTAATAATGGATTTAGACCATTACCTTCTTTGTATATTTTTAAATAATTCTCTTTACCTATAGATTCAATAATAGGAATCAATAGCATTTCAGGATTGTGCTCACGGGTGAGTTCAAAAGGACTACTGCCTATTTTAACATCACCAAATTCAAATCCTAAAAGCATACTTCCCAATATAACTTGTGCTAAAGCAATAACTGCAACAACAGGGGATTCCCAATCTTTTATTTTGAATATCAATAAAATACCTAAAAAGGCGTGCCAAAACATCCAAAGAAGAAAACTCCCTTCTTGACCTTCCCAAAAACAACTAATCATGTAGTAGATAGGCAAGTCCGTAGACGAATGTTGATAGGCATATTGGTATTCGAAATAATGACTATGGATAATATAAAATAAGGAAAAGAAGATAGCTGCAACAGCTACCGAATGAACATAAAACATGATTCTTCCCATTTTTTGGAAAGAACTTTCTTTATGATTCACTGAAATTGCGTAAGAAACAAAAGAGATTAAAGATGCCACAAAGGACAAAACCACTGCAAAATGGCCAAAGTTTCCTATGAACAGATGTTCATTATTAAAATGTATAAGTTCCAAAATGATTTATTTTTTTTCGTATTTGCTAGGACATTTTTTCAAAATTTCACGAGCTTCAAAATAGTCGCCTCTGCTGTATCCAATTAGTACCACTTTATCTGTCTTATCTAAATCTTGAGGCATAGCATTTCTGTAAACTATTTTTTTCTCATAACCGGTACTATCACTGGCATAAAACTCAAAATAGTTGGGATCCACTTGTGGATTGTATACTTGTGGTTTAGTTTTACTTAGTGTTGTAACCACGTGTAATTTCATATTTGGACGACTTTGGGCTATTTCATCGGCCTCTGCAAAAGAAACGTATTTACTTGTATCTCCGTAGAAGCTTACACCAATTGCAATAGCAACTGAAATAAAAATAATTATGGCAATTTGAACAGGTTTCATGATTCTGTTTGTTCTAACTTTGTAATTTTTCTATCTAAACGAACTAAATACAACACCACCAAAAAGAAGATTATAAGAATAACACCTATTACGACATAAATTTTACCTGAACTTCTTAACACAGAGGGTTCATTTTGGGCCATAAGACCTTGTATAATACTAAGAAACAATATGGTTAGATAATATTTTTTCATTTTCTTTTTTAAACTTTAATAATTGATAACGTGTTCTTAATTCAGCAATCCAAACAAAGAACAGAGCCCAACCAATAACAGCAGGGTAAAAAACAAATTCCATGTTTTGTGTTTGGTTATATGTTTTAAAGTTAACTGATTCACCACTACCAGGATGAATGCTAAATTGGGATAATTTGGGCATTATGTATATCAATGAGACAAACAATGGGAACACAAAGACATTATAAACAGCAGACAAGCGTGCACGTTTCTCAAAATCAACAACTGATTTTTGAATCAACCAATAACCGCCATACATAGCCATTCCTGCAGCAACTCCATTTAACTTTGGATCGTTTGTCCAAGGGGTTCCCCAGGTATTGTAAGCCCAAAACATGCCTGTAAATAAACCGCAAAAACCCATTAACAAACCAACATTAGTCAGTTCACTTGCATAAATATCTCTTTTCACGTTGGGACGACTCAGATACATTAAACTATTAACCCAAGCCGCAAATAAAATTAGCGACATACCGAACCACATAGGCACGTGGTAAAATAAATTTCGGATGGTTTCGTCTAAAATTCCAACATCTGTTGGCAAATCTATCAACAATCCGTAAACTAATGTATAGCCTACAATTGCTACAGCTATGAGTTTATACCACAAATTAGGGATTAATTTCATCCTCGTTTTCTTTAGTTTGCGAAGTTAATTGAAATTATCCATTTTTAAAGCAATCTTTAGGTAATAAATTCAAACTAGTTTCTCTTATAAAACCTATATAATTCAAACAATAATATGTGGAAATTTGTTCAAATATTTGACTAAAAAAGTTAAATATTTATAACTTAAAATTTATGGAACGGGATCGAAACCGCTTCCCCCTCCAGGCCTACATCTTGAGAGTCGTTTTAAGGTTAACCATCCTCCCTTAAATAACCCATATTTCTTAAGCGCTTCCACCCCATATTGACTACAAGTTGGTGTAAATCGACAAGAGGGCGACAATAAAGGAGATAATACCAATTGGTAAATTTTTATAAAAAACAATCCTATATAAATACCAATTCTGCTCATCCTTTTTCTTCAATTTGTTTGAGAACTAACTGATAGTTGTTGACAAGTTTGGCGAATGATTGATGCACAGATTTATAATCAAGTAATTCTTTTCCTGTATATACCAATCCACCTATTAAATTTTTATGTGGTTTGTATGGGTTTATAAGTAAATTTTTGTTAAGCCGATAAAC
>JBILJV010000032.1:0-24264 GCA_044377005.1 Bacteroidia bacterium | reverse complement strand
TTGAGTTTGTTAAGCTCAAAGATGGCCTTCATTCATTTGAATTCAATTTAGAAGATAGCTTTTTTAAAGCGTTCAACAGTTCTTTGTTAGTGGATCATATCAAAGTTCATTTAGATTTTTTAAAATCACCATCAATGTTCACGTTAACATTCAAGATTGATGGCGTTTTAAAATCAGAATGTGATAGATGTCTAAATGATATTTCTCTTCCCGTTCATGGTCAGTATGTTTTACTTGTTAAGATTACTGAACAGGAGTTAGAAGACCAAGATGATTTAATATACATCAATCCTGCAGCACACAAAATCAATGTATCACAACCCATTTTTGATTACATTCATTTGTTGCTCCCAATTAAGAAAACTTGTACAGATGTCGGATTTAAATGTAATCCAGAAATCACAGGCAAGATAACTATGTTAATTGATGTAGATACTGTAGGCGATGATATACCAGACAGAGATACCGATGAAGAAGAAGAATTATAACATACAACGTAACCCAAAATAAAGTAAGAATATGCCAAATCCTAAACGAAAAATATCCCGAACCAGGAGAGATAAACGTAGAACTCACCACAAATTGGATAGCAGACAATTTATTGCTGACCCAACAACAGGTGACATTTCTTTATATCACCGTGTAAACCTTGAGACAGGTATGTACAGAGGTGTTAAGGTAATGAAAGGTCGTAACGACTAATTATCGACAAAGAGATGCGCATTGGAATAGATGCAATGGGTGGCGATTTTGCCCCATTAGAAGCTGTAAAAGGATGCATTGCTGCTAAGGAAATGTTTCCTCATATTACACCTGTGTTGTTTGGGCAACAAGATAAAATTCTTGAGTCCTTTCAGCAGTTAGGTGTTTCTGACTCTTTATTTGAAATTGTTCACGCACCCGAAGTAATTGAAATGGGTGAACATGCTACTAAAGCTATTTCTCACAAGAAAGGTTCTAGTATTAATATTGCCTACAAACATCTTACAGAAAAAAATATCGAGGCTCTTATTGGAGCAGGAAACACAGGAGCAATGTTAGTAGGTTCTTTGTTTTCAGTTAAAGCAATTGAAGGAGTACAAAGGCCAACAATTACCTCTATCTTACCCAAATTAGATGGAGGATTTGGTGTATTATTAGATGTAGGAGCTAATGCAGATTGTAAGCCCGAAGTACTAAACCAATTTGCAATTTTAGGTTCTTTATATGCTCATTATGTTTATGGGATTGAAAATCCTAAAGTAGCACTTTTAAGCATTGGTGAAGAAAAAGAAAAAGGAAACATTCTTAATCAAGCGGCTTATCCGCAGCTTGAAATGAATGACAGAATAAATTTTGTTGGAAATGTTGAAGGTCGTGATTTGTTTAACAACAAAGCTGATGTAATAGTTTGTGACGGATTTACAGGTAACATTGTATTAAAATTGTGTGAAGATTTTTATTACACATTTTCAAAATTAGGCGTTAATAACGACTATTTAAATCGTTTTAATTTCAGAAACTATGGAGGCTCAGCCATACTTGGTGTTAACGAACCTGTAATTATTGGTCACGGTATCTCTAAAGAGGATTCATTCTGTAACATGTTTAAATTGGCTATCGATGTGGTTAATTCTAAACTAATTGAAAAAATAAAGCAATCTTTTTGATTATTTTTCACAACTTATTTTTAATTTGCAACCCTATTACAAACATTACTGATTTTTAATGAGTAAAATTACTGCTGCTATAACTGCAATTGGAGGCTATGTCCCAGAAACAAAGTTAACCAACCTCGATTTGGAAAAGTTGGTTGATACCAATGATGAATGGATTACCTCTAGAACAGGAATCAAGGAAAGAAGAATTTTAAAAGAACCTGGAAAAGCAACTTCCGATATGGCTGTAGAAGCGGTTAATGAATTGCTAAGAAAAAGAGGAATTACAGCTGATGAAATTGATTTACTAATAGTAGCTACGATCACCGGAGATTTGGTTTTTCCATCATGTGCCAATATTGTTTCCGACAAGGTTGGTGCAAAAAATGCTTGGAGTTTTGATGTCGCCGCTGCTTGTAGCGGTTTTTTATATGCTTTAGACACTGGGGCAAAATTTATAGAAACTGGAAAACACAAGAAAGTAGTGGTTTGTGGTTTTGATAAAATGAGTGCCATTATCGATTATACAGATAGAAATACTTGTATCATTTTTGGAGATGGTGGAGGAGCCGTTTTACTTGAGCCAAACTACGAAGGATATGGTATTATAGATTCTATTTTAAAATCTGATGGAAGTGGAAGGGAATTTTTGCATCAAAAAGCTGGAGGTTCACTTAAACCACCATCTCATGAAACCATTGATGCTAGACAACATTATGTTTACCAAGAAGGTAAAACAGTTTTTAAATTTGCAACGACCAACATGGCGGAAGTTTCAACACAAATAATGGAACGAAATCACTTAAAATCTGATGATGTTACTTATTTATTGGCACATCAAGCAAATAAAAGAATCATAGATTATACAGCAGAAAAAATGCATTTGCCAACCGAAAAAGTCTTAATGAACATAGAAAGATATGGTAACACAACCAGTGGAACATTACCTTTATTGTTTTGGGATTTCGAAAAACAATTTAAAAAAGGAGATAACTTAATTTTGGCAACCTTTGGTGGAGGATTTACATGGGGTAGTATGTACATAAAATGGGCATACGATAGTCAATAATATAAATTAAATAAAAGAATAAATAAATATACAACTTATGGATATTAAAGAAATCGAAAACTTAATCAGATTTGTGTCATCACAAAAAAATGTTGGTGAAGTCGAAATTGAAAAAAAAGACTTTAAACTAGTGATTAGAAAACCAGCTCAAAATGTTGTTGCAGCTCCACAATATATTCAAGCTACTGCAGTGCCAGCACCTCAAATGTCAGTACCTGCAGCTCAACAAACAATTGAAGCCCCAAAATCAAATGCTGAAAATAGCGCACCTGCGGCCGCCGCATCTAATTTAATAACAATAAAATCACCAATGATTGGAACATTTTATCGTTCTTCTTCTCCAGATAAACCATCTTTTGTTAATGTTGGTGACGAAGTAAAACCTGGTAAAACCGTTTGTATTATTGAAGCAATGAAATTGTTCAATGAAATTGAGTCTGAAATAAGCGGTAAAATAGTGAAAGTATTAGTTGATAATGCAACTCCTGTTGAATACGATCAACCTTTATTTTTAGTTGAACCTAACTAGTTTTAAATTATGTTTAAAAAGATATTAATTGCCAATAGGGGAGAAATCGCCCTTAGAATTATACGTACTTGTAAAGAAATGGGTATCAAAACTGTGGCAGTTTATAGCACCGCTGATAAAGAAAGTTTACATGTTCGATTTGCGGATGAAGCCGTGTGTATTGGTCCTGCTCCTAGTAATTTATCTTACTTAAAAATTCCTAATATCATTGCTGCTGCTGAAATAACGAATGCTGATGCTATTCACCCTGGTTATGGTTTTTTAAGTGAAAATGCTAAGTTTAGTCAGGTTTGTAAAGACCATGGAATTAAATTTATTGGTGCAACACCTGAGCAAATCAATGGCATGGGCGATAAAAGTAATGCTAAAGATAGCATGAAAAAAGCGGGTGTTCCTACTATCCCCGGAAGTGATGGTTTATTGAGTTCTGCTGAAGAAGGTGTTAAACTTGCTCAAAAAATCGGATATCCAGTTATTATTAAAGCAACTGCGGGTGGTGGCGGAAGAGGCATGCGTATAATATGGAAAGACGAAGAATTTGAAAAAGCTTGGGATTCCGCAAGAACTGAAGCTGGAGCAGCTTTTGGTAACGATGGAATTTATATGGAAAAATACATTGAAGAACCACGTCACATCGAAATTCAAATTGCTGGCGACCAATATGGTAAAGTTTGTCATTTAAGCGAACGTGATTGCAGTATTCAAAGACGTCACCAAAAATTAATTGAAGAATGTCCTTCTCCTTTTATGACTCCTGAACTAAGAAAGCAAATGGGAGAAGCTGCTAAAAAAGCAGCACAATGTATAAACTACGAAGGAGTAGGTACAGTTGAATTTTTAGTTGATAAATACCGTAATTTTTATTTCATGGAAATGAATACTCGTATTCAAGTTGAACACCCTGTAACTGAAGAAGTGATTAATTATGACTTAGTAAAAGAGCAAATATTAATTGCAGCCGGTCAACCTATTTCTGGAAAAGATTATGAACCATTTAAACATGCTATTGAATGCAGAATAAATGCAGAAGATCCATACAATAACTTTAGACCAAGTCCAGGTAAAATTATAAACTTTCATATTCCTGGAGGCCATGGTATTAGAGTAGATACTCATGCTTATGCTAATTATGTTATACCTGCAAATTACGACAGTATGATAGCTAAATTAATTGTTAGTGCTCAAACGAGAGAAGAGTGTATTGTAAAGATGGAAAGAGCTTTGGAAGAATTCGTTATTGAAGGAGTCCACACTTCAATTCCACTTCAAAGACAAATTATGGCTAATAAAGACTTTAGAGAAGGAAACTTCACTACTGCTTTTATGAACACTTTTGAACTTAAATAACATGAAACTAAAAGTCATTCAATTATTCTTATTTATATTCATTATTAATGGATTGAGTGCGCAAAATTTTGTAGGAAAATGGAAGGCCTCTCAAAGAGGTACTTCCTTTTCACTTGAAATAAACAAAGACAGTACTTTTTTATTTATCAAAGAAAAAGATACTTTAATTGGTAATCCAATGGTTTACCAAGATTCCTTCACTGTGTCTAAAATTCAGATAGATACCACCACTAATCCTTATCAATTAAACTTACTAGTACTTAGTAATGATAAGAATGAGAAAATTACTGTATTCAGTTATTTAGGTATTTACGAGTCCCTTTCTGCCGATCGTATCCGAATTAGATTCAATTTTGGACAAGGAGAAAGACCATTAGGCTTTTTTCCTAAAGGGAATACTGAAACAATGATTTTTGTAAAAAAACCATAAACACAAAGAGATATTCACAATTGTAAACAAACAATCTTACTAACTTTCTTATATTCTTGTGTATATTTGCTCACTTAAAATTTAATATTAATTATTCATGTGTGGAATTGTTGCATATATAGGTAGTAAACAAGCTTATCCTATTGTCATTAAAGGATTAAAAAGATTAGAATATAGAGGTTATGACAGCGCAGGCGTTGCCTTGGTTAATGATGGTGAAATGAATTTATACAAAACCAAAGGAAAAGTGGTTGATTTGGAAAGTGTTGTTAAAACTAGTGATACTAATAGTCATTTGGGGATGGGGCATACCCGTTGGGCAACTCATGGAGAGCCTAATGATGAAAATGCTCATCCACACCTTTCACAATCAGGAAACTTAGCCGTAATTCATAACGGAATTATTGAGAATTATTCAACCATAAAAGAAGCCCTTATAAACAGAGGCCATCATTTTTTTAGTGATACAGATACAGAAGTTCTAATACACTTAATAGAGGATATTCAAAACCATGAAAAAATAAGTATTGACGAAGCAGTTCGTCTTGCTTTAAATCAAGTGGTTGGTGCATATGCTATTGTAATTTTAGTAAAAAACGAACCTGCTAAATTAATCGCAGCAAGAAAAGGAAGCCCACTTGTAGTTGGTGTTGGTGAAGAATACGGAGAATACTTTATGGCAAGTGATGCATCTCCTATTGTTGAATATACCAAAAATGTTATTTACTTGAATGATGGTGAAATTGCGATAGTAAAAGATGGTAAATTAAGTATTAAAACTATTGATAACGTTACTAAAACGCCATTTATTCAAAAGTTAGAGATAAATCTTGAGGAAATTGAAAAAGGAGGTTATCCTCATTTCATGATTAAGGAGATTTATGAACAACCTAAGTCAATATTAGACAGTATTCGTGGTCGTTTGGATTCTTCCTCAGGAAGATTTGCTATGAAAAGTATTCATGAATATGAAGATAAACTTAGAAATGTAAAACGTTTGATATTGATAGGTTGTGGAACCAGTTGGCATGCTGCTTTGGTAGGTGAATATTTATTCGAGGAGTTTGCTCGCATACCAGTTGAAGTTGAGTATGCTTCAGAATTTAGATATAGAAATCCTGTAATTTATCCTGATGACTTAGTTATTGCCATTTCTCAAAGTGGTGAAACGGCTGATACATTGGCAGCAATTGAGTTGGCAAAAGAAAAAGGTGCTACTGTTTTTGGTGTTTGTAATGTTGTTGGCTCATCTATACCAAGAATGTCTCATGCAGGGGCATATACGCACGCTGGACCTGAAATAGGAGTAGCTTCAACTAAGGCTTTTACTGCACAAGTTTCTGTTCTTACATTATTATCATTAGCTGTTGCTCAAATCAGAGGAACAATATCTAAAGATCGTTTACATTTATTGATGGCAGAATTGGAAAATGTTCCTAATTTGGTTGAAAGAGCTCTTAAAACAAATGAAAAAGTGATGGAAATTGCTCAACTTTTTAAGGATTCTAAAAATTTCTTATACTTAGGTAGAGGATTCAACTTCCCAGTTGCTTTGGAAGGAGCATTGAAATTAAAAGAAATTTCCTACATACACGCTGAAGGATATCCAGCTGCTGAAATGAAACATGGGCCTATTGCATTAATTGATGAAGAAATGCCTGTTGTCGTTATAGCACCTAAACGTGGTATTTACGAAAAAGTGATGAGTAATATTCAAGAGGTAAAAGCGCGTAAAGGAAAGATAATTGCAATAGTTACGGAAGGGGATCAGAAAATTAAGGAAATGGCTGATCATTACATCGAAGTGCCAGATTGTGACGAAGCATTATCTCCACTGGTTACAACAATCCCATTGCAATTGTTAAGCTATCACATTGCAGTTCTTAGAGGGTGTAATGTTGACCAACCAAGAAACTTGGCTAAGTCAGTTACCGTGGAGTAATCCTCATTTTTCATCAAAAAAAATTGATGCAATCAATCCTTAAAATACTGTTTGGGAATTTGCTTCATATGTTTTTTAATTATAATAACTAATTCTTTTAATGCCAATAAATAATTTAGAGCATTAGCAAATTATAATAACAATGTTTGAATTTAATTGCCTATAAATTCAAAAACAAAATTTAAATTATATTTCAGTTTGTTATCCCAAAGTTACTAAATTGGATTCTATTCCAAATTTAATGACGAAATATATTAGAAAAAAATAGTTATTGGCAATCCATGAAATGGAATACTAAACTTTATACTACAAACTAATTGTGAATGATTAGTTTTTTTATTGCAACATTACCATTGTTAGAGTATAATTTTAATATATATATTCCGTCATTTATTTTTAAATGATAGAAATTATCGTTGTTTGTGATTTCAGATTCAAACAATATATCAGATGTTAAACTTGAAATTTCAATTCTGTTATATTGATTTCTATCCAATAAATCCAAATGAAAACTACCATTGTTGGGGTTAGGATAAAATTGGAATTCACTCTGAATGTTATTACTTAAGATATTAACTGTGTTTAATTGTTTGCATATTTTCTCTTTACACCCTACTATATGGGTTGTCTCTAGACAAACGTTGTGCAAAGGTAATGTATCTGTATATGTGTGAGTTGGACTTTTGGATGTTGATGTTACTCCATCTCCAAAATCCCAAAAGTAACTATTCGATAGTTTATGAGTAACATCAAAATTATATGTTTTATTGGAATTGGTGAAGCTGAAAGAAGCGTCTGTTTCATAGACGGTTACAGTGTTTACAATAGTATCATAACAACTATTGTAATTTGCAATCAGTTTGACCGCATATGTAACAGTAGTAAAGTGTAACTTATTGTATTTATGTTTAGGGTTTTTTTTATATGATTTTGGAGATCCGTCCCCAAAATCCCAAATGTAAATCGCCGCATTCTCTGAAGTGTTGAAAAAAGGGATACTATCAGACTGGCAACCATCTTGTGTTGTGAAATTTGCAATTGGCATTGGAGTACATTGAGAAAATATAAAATTTGTAAAAAAAATATTTATTAATGTAAGTAGTAGAGTTTTATTCATAATGTTTATTGATTAATAATAGAAAATTATATCGCGAATATAAACAAATGTTAAATTGATTAATTTAATGATTCATTCAATAAATTAAAAATATTCAATTCTAAATGGGAGATTGAAGTTTCCCATCGTTAATTAACATTGATGATTGATTAACTCAATTGATGCATTCTATTGAAGAAAAATGCAGATGTATTTTAAATTGATTGTTTGAATTGACTTTTTTTAATGAATAATAAGATAGAAATCATTGAAATCAACTCAGTTAAATAAATTAAGTACAAGTATCCAAACCTATCTGTTTTAAAAATCAATAATAGCTATTTTGTGTAAAGAGGGTAGATGCTATATTGATTGATAAATCTGTTATTGAACAATGTCTATACCTATATCATATATTACTAATAGATAGCTAAATTAAGATAATATTGATTTAGTTCAATATCTTTACTGTTGGTATTGAAGAACATTGGAACAAATTTCACGACGGTGGAGCTGTGCCGAAAGGGTGTAATTTCTTTATTTAAATGGTTTGTTGTGATTTTTTGGTGTTTTTAAACCTAATTGAAACAGCGTAATTTGCTCTGAATTTCCTCACGCTTTTGAGCACGGGAAAGTGGAAATTTATTCGCACAAGATGCGGTTTTTATTTTGTGTGAGGTACAGATAGATGTCCTTAACAACGCCATTAATCAAACGTTTTTTCTTAAAGTCTGTTAAATTTTGAGTCTTTTTTAAAATCCTCACCAAACTGACTAATCCAGTCTAACCATAATTGATGTTTTACTAATTGGGTTAGTTCTGCCTTTAAAGTTACTATTCCTATTTTGTTTATAAATAAACGATTTAGGTTGAATAGAATTTCTGAAGAGTTACTTATAAATGGTTTTTAATTCCAAACTTTTATTCCTTGATAAAAAGATGAGTTGATGAATCACTCATTTTAAGAAAGTAAAGACCGCTTCTTAAATTTGACAAATCAATTTCTGCAGTGTTTTCATTAAAATCACCCGAAAAGATTTTTTGACCTAAAATGTCCCAAATCTCAACATTTTTTAATTCCGTATTACTAGTAATTTTAATGCTATTACTTGCAGGGTTAGGCGAGATATTTATGTCGTACTTTGTTGTAGTTTCTATCGAAACAGGGTCGATAATTTTGATTTCGTATATTTGTTGCAACGAGATTTCAGGTTTATCTACTTTTTTTTGACAAGAACGGTCCCACATACAATTATCTTTTAATTTTCCACTTAAAATAAATTTGAAGCTTCCTGACTTTGATGGCACACCAGTAATATTAATACAAAAGTCCATGACTTCACATGAACCTCCAATTGTGTGAGGAAGCGAATTTTTAGATCCATTGCCCAAAAATTCAATATTTGCCGATAGGCCTGTAGGGAGTCCATCAAGAGCTGCAATTGATACATATTCAACGCCAAAGTAACTAGGAGGGTTACCATAGCTCGCTCTAGCTGCTCTTATTGTAATGTGTTCAGAATAAGATTGGTTGATGGTTCCATTCTTAAGGGGGACTACTGTGTCATTTATAGAGACAGATCTAGGATAAACATCAAAAGTTCTACCGTTGTTAAGACACGTAATACAGCATTGACTGTGCAATTGGATACTAAAAAGTGTAGATACAACTATGAAAGAAAGTATTTTTTTATACATATGAATTAAATCACAATATTACGATTTATTTGTTATTATTTAATATATCTCCAATTTCTTTGATATAATAACATAGTGGCTTTTGCATCTTAATTGCTAAAATCTCTCTTTCAAGAATTAAAGGCAAAGAATGAAATAAATTAAGCAGTGTTATTTTTTCTATACACGACCAACATCCCCTTGGACTAATACTTACTACAAAGTGTATGTAAAGCTATGCATACATGATGCAGGGAATGTGGTATAGGAGAATGGTAGATCGTTGGAGGTGGCACGGTATGGTGTTAATTAATTAATTGGCACCTCCTTTCAAATCAACTAAACATTAAAATTAATCTCTGACAGAAGGGCTTTAAATACTTTTAAATCTTACCTATTATGGCACTGTTGGCGCTGCTTTAGAGTTTTGATATCTGAACCTTCTGCACACCTATCAATTTAAAGCTGTTCTTTTGTAAGATGACGCTTTTTTCTGCTTACCTTTACTAATTTACCCAAAACATCCATACTCAATTGATATTCCTATTGGTCACTCTCAGGCATACCAATTTTAAAAATGTGCTTGTCCTTCAATTCAGAGAAATTGAAAGTTTTGATTGTTTTCTGTGTCATGAGTTTATTTTTTTTTTGCTCTAATCGAGTTATAAATTCATTAGCCTCATTTAAGAACCGTATCTAAAATACCTCATCCCCTAATACATTATTTAAAATAGAAAGTTAGATAAAATTCCAATTATGGAAAAACATAATAGAAAATTATTAATCGCTTCTTTAATTAAGTCGTGAGAAGATTCGAATTGAGATGATGTAGTTCTATAACCTCTAATCCACTGTAATTGGATGCCTTCGAATGGCATTACATTGAAAGGCGTTCAATTAAGTTAGAATAATTTTTTGTCTATTTTAGGGATGCTTGGGCTGAATTTTAACCAATCTGAAATAATTTCTTTTTTAAATAAACGCTCGTTTTTAATACTATATTCATGTAACTTTACCTCAAATCTGAGGGTCATGATGTTTTTTTTAACCTCTAAAATTTTAATGTGTAAAGAATCATTCACAATTAATTCAGGAATATTTTCAAGTTTTTCTCTATAAAAATTTTCAATTTTCTCATATTGCTGAATTAGTTTGATGTCTCCTGTAATATCAAAATAGGAAATAATATTGTCACTTTTGGAGTAGTTAACAACATCCATCCCTAGCATATTGGTGTTGGGTATGTATATTAGTTCATTTTCATGACTTAGAATTTGAACATTAAGAAGTGAAATATTGATAATTCGACCTTTGTGCTGACCAATTCTTATATTATCCCCAATAGAAAATTGGTTGTTAAACATTAATATCATTCCATTTACGACTTGGGCAATGTAATCTTTAGTTACAATCGCAATAGCTGCTGCAATGATTGAGATTGATGTAAAGAATTCTCTTAAACTTACACCTAAGACAGACATAATAAAAAGAACGAGTAGTATTGATAATATGACGTAATAGATTGAATTAATACCAACTGTAAAATTGTCGGATTTTTTTATGTTATTCCGTTTTTTGTAGACTAATAATGCAAAATATTTTAATATAGATAAACCGATAATTAATATCAGTAAAGGTATGAATTTTGGATAATGTTGAATGTCAATAATCATAAAAGACAAATGAATTTATTGCAAATATAAATATTTCTGTAAATTGTGATATTTATAAATCGCTGAAAAGCTTAATATTAATGAAGAAAATAAAATGTATCATAAAGATACATTTTATTTATAAAATTATTTGCTTGATAAAGCGGCAGAACTAACCAAATCCGTTAGGCTTAATTCGAGTCCTTTTGCACTTAAACCAGTTGACTTAGGATTAAATTGGTGAACTCTAATTAATGCTTGATGTATGATTTCAGAAACATCTTTTAAAATAGCTAAGTCATTTACTTCAGAACCTTGTCTCATAAGGTATGCAAAAACTCTAGCCATTCCACAATTGGCAATAAAATCAGGAATTACAGCAGTGTTATTGTCCATATACTCTGATATTGGTCCCATAAAGATTTCTTTGTCAGCAAAAGGAACGTTAGCACCACAACTGATTACTTCAACTCCTGCATTAACCATTCTTTCTGCTTGGTTTTGAGTAATTAATCTTGAAGCTGCACCTGGAATAAATATTTCCATAGGTAAATCCCATATTTTTTCATTCACTTCGTCAAAACTTAACATCTCAGGATGATACAATTCATTCCCTTTTCTGTTTAAAAACAGGGATTTAATTTCTTCGTAAGTAAACCCTTTTTCATTTATCAAACCTCCGTTTCTGTCAATGATACCATTAATAAGAACGCCATTTTTAGATAAGTAAAAAGCCGCAGCAGCTGCAACATTACCCCATCCTTGAATAACCGCAAATTTACCATTCATTGTTCCTCCCCATAAATTGTAGTAATGTCGAACTGCCTCTGCAACGCCCCATCCTGTAATCATGTCAGCAATGGTATATTTTTTACTTACATCAGGTGTAAACCTTTCATCGATAATTGGCAACAATACTCCTTCTTGAAGTCTACTTATGCTTTTAAGCTTTTCCTCTGCAGAATAGTTTAGATGTCCGTTTACAATCCCCTCTTGTGGATGCAGTAGTCCGTTAGAGGCAGTCATTGGAATAACTTCGTGAATTTCATCAACATTTAAGTCGCCACCTGTTCCATAATAATTTTTTAAAATGGGATGAACTGCTTTATACCAACGTTTTAATACATCTTCTTTTCTTGGATCCTTAGGGTCGAAATTAATCCCAGATTTAGCGCCTCCAATAGGAGGGCCACAAACTGAAAATTTAATTTCCATCGTTTTTGCTAAACTCTCTACTTCTCTTTTATCAAGCCCTTTTCTCATTCTTGTTCCTCCGCCTGCAGCACCACCTCTTAGAGAGTTGATAACAACCCAACCTTCAGCTTCAGTTTCGGCATCTTTCCATTCAAATACGATTTCAGGTTGTTTGTTTTCAAATTTTTCGAGTAATTTTTTCATGTAAATATTGTGCTTTTTAAAGGATTTGCAAAGATAATCTCAAATTTGTAGATTGAAAATAATTATTATCAATATAACTCATTCGATTTAAAAAAAAATAATAAATGAGTTATTTCCCTCTGCCTTGAATCATTATCAATATAGTGTATGCTATAATTTTAAAATCTAATGCTAAACTATTATTTTCAATGTAGAGGATGTCATAATAAAGTCTTTCTATCATTTGGTCTACATTTTCAGCATACCCGTACTTTACTTGTCCCCAACTTGTAATGCCAGGTTTGACTTTTTGTAAACGTTTGTAATAAGGTGCTTTTTCAATGATTTGATCTATGAAAAATTGACGTTCAGGTCTTGGTCCTACAACGCTCATGTCTCCAATTAATACATTGAAAAATTGAGGAAACTCATCCAGTCGTGTTTTTCGCAAAAATAGACCAATTGAAGTAATTCTAGGGTCGTTTTCTTTGGAAAGTTGTGGTCCAAATTTTTCCGCATCTACTCGCATTGTTCTAAATTTTATAATTTTAAAAACACGTCCTTTTAAACCAATTCTCTCTTGTTTGTATAGAATAGGCCCTTTACTTGTAAACTTTATCAGTAAAGCTATTAATACCATAATTGGAAATGATAGAATTATTAAGAGAATAGAAAATGCAATATCAAATAAACGTTTGGCATTTTTTTGCCATTCAGGCATCACTTCAAAATCAATTTCTATTAATACAGCTCCTAAAATATTATTCATTTTAACCATTCTCGTAAAAATGGAATACATATCCGGTATTATTTTAATAAAAACACTTTCATTTTCAACGATACTAAAGATTTCACTTAACTTATTATGCTCGTCTGGTTCAAGTGCAATCACAAGCTCCTCAATTTGATGTTTGTTTATAATTTCTTTTAAATCAGTGTATTTGCCTAAATGGGTTAAATGTTGTTTTAACAATGAGTTATCCTCACCATTGATACTGACAAATCCAATGAATTTAAATCCATTACTTATTTTAGCATTTTCTAATTCTTGATATAGTTTAAATGCTTTCTCATTAGAACCAACCATTATTGTGTTGAACCCAATAAGTTTTTTTTGGATTTTGCGATTGGTTATACTAGATAATATAAATCGCCCTAAGTAGGTAATAAAAACTTGAAGAAGTAATAACAAGAAAAAGGTTTGATAGTAGGCTTTGTAGTTCTTAACACTATCATCAAGTAGTAGCGAAAAGAAAATAATAAAACACCCAAAAAAAGCAATATATAATGTTTGTTTAAGTTCACGTAAACGCGAGCGTCTGTAAATGTTTTTATAAAACCCTGATAAATGGTAAATAATGAGCCAAAAAATTGGAATTACTAATAATCCAAGAAATAATTTTGTGTCGTTTTCAATTGGAATTTGATAGTCGCTATGAGCCGTGTCTATGTAATGTTTCCTAAACCAAAAAAGGAGAAACCAGACCAATCCTGCTGCGATATAGTCGGAAAATATATACTTTATTTTTTGGATGAAGTGGTTCAATTGAGATAAATAAGTTTGAGGTTGTCCAAATATATTTCAGGGGAAAATGAAGTATTAGTCTTAAATGCTCCAAAAAATAGTCGAGTCCTAGTATTACTCGTTAAGCTTCCTGTTTCTGATTTAAGGTTAATGTATATTTTTTTCCAATTACCTTCTGTTGCCAACACAACTAAAACTGGCGTTTGATACACAGAAAATCCGTCATCAGTATAAATTCCAATTTGAAAATTAACACTTGATTTAACATCTAATTCTAAATATACATTTGTGCCTAAATTAGGTAGAATATAACTTTGAATAGTACTAATTTCAAATATAGCAGTGGAATCTTTTTCCATTTTGATTAAACCACAATAGTTAGAACCTGTAAAAGGAACATTTACACCAGGGTTTGATGTAGGGATAATTTTAAGTGAATCTCTACAGTTGTTTTGTCCGTATGGTTGTACAGATAAAGATTGGTCCTCAAAATCTTCTAGCCATACAAAATTGGTATTAGTTCTGTATGTAGTAGATGGGAATATACTATCCATAACTCCTTCTTTTAATGTTTTGTTTACAATATATCCTTCGTATGGACTGTAATATTTTTGATTGTTAACAATTCCATTTTCTTTGATATTGGGATAAACTTCTATCGTTGCGTTGCCTTTATGAATGACAGGTACATTTGCAGGTAGCATAAAGTTGCCAATTTCTTTGCCGTTAACAAATAGTTTAGCGCTAGTAATTTCAAAAGTATTTAAGCCCTGAATACTTGTATTGGTGCTTAATGAAAATTTGTCGATATATAAATAAGAGGGAATGGGTTCAATCTCTTTGTTACAATTAAAAGAGAGTAATCCCCAAAAACACAAGAGTAAATTAAGCAAATATTTCATTATAGTTGTAGGCTAAGTCTTGTAATACAGTCACAACATCGATAGCTTCATCTATAGAAACCAATGGTGAGACATGATTATTTAGGCAATCTACAAAATTCAATAAATCTTTTTGAATTACATCAAAATAAATAATGTTTTTTTCTATTTTTTGCACTTCTTGTTTAAAATAGCTGGGATTTTGATCACTAAATTCAAAAAGTTGTGGTGGATTAGGACTCGATATAAGTCTTAATTCCTCAATTTTAAATTGTTTAAAATCAGCATTAATAACTTTACCGTTTTGATATAATACAAAGGTGTTTTCAAACTGATTCCCTAGTTTATTTACTGTTATTTCTGCTGAAGAACTGTTGTCAAAAGAAATAAAAAACTTGATTTCATCGGGTGTTTCTTCCTTTGAATTAAACACATAATGTTTTTTGATTTTTATTTGTTGAATAGGAGAGTGAACACATCTAAGAACCATGTCGATATTTTCCATCAATAATTCTTTGATATGGATGTCGGAAAAGTTAACACTAAATGGGATTTGAATATTACTCTTAATGACATGAGGTTTGTTACTCAAGTTTTTTGCAGCAATATATTGACAACTATTGCCCATTATGTTAGAAATATAAAAAATGATATCCGCTTCAAGCGCTAACTTTTGAATAACAGACCATTCGGAATAATTTAAATCGGGAAATTTGTCTACCATTAAGTGTTTACTGTTTCGGATACACTCAACTAATAGGCCACATGTATTTAAGTGTTGATTGCCACAAAATAATACAACATCAGTTCTTTTTACAAAGTCTGTAAAAGGATATATGCCATAAAAGTTTTCAAAGTTTTTAGGAACTGAGGTATCAAAACTACCAACAAGTTCAAAAGAGGGATTATTCTCAATATGATGAAGGTATTTTTGGGTTTCTTTATCATCCCCAGCCAATCCTATTTTTATCTTTTTAAACAATTTGTGGTCAATTTTATTTGTTGCAAAAATGCAATTGTTTGTTCTTTGTATCGTTTTTATTTATTAACTGTGTACTAAAGAACATACATTTTGACTGGATATAATTTTACAGATACATACAAACACAAAGGTTTAAGAAACCAATTAGTCGATTTATTGAAGCGTAAAGGCATAAACGACCTGAATGTGTTAAGTGCAATTGAAACATTGCCAAGGCATTTTTTGTTGCCTTCTGAATTTGAAAGTCATGCTTATGAAGACAAGGCATTTCCTATTGGAGAAAGTCAAACCATTTCACAACCCTATACTGTAGCTTACCAATCTCAACTGTTACAAGTGAAAAAAGGTGATAAAATATTGGAAATAGGTACAGGTAGTGGCTACCAAGGTTTGGTATTGCAACATTTAGGAGCGCAATTATTTACTATTGAGAGGCATCAAATTTTGAGTGAATCAGCTCAAACATTAATGCATAAAGTTTATGAATTATTAAACTGGAATCCATTATATCCTGCAGAATTTTTGGTGGGAGATGGAACTATAGGTTGGAAAGCCAAAGCACCTTTTGATAAAATAGTAGTAACCGCAGGTGCTCCGGCAGTTCCCAAATCACTTGTTGCGCAATTGAATGTTGGGGGCTGTGTCGTAATTCCTGTAAGTAAATCATTGGATGTGCAAAAAATGGTAAGAATTACTAAAGAAAGTAATGGGGGATTAAAAACGGAGATTTTTAAAGATTTTAGTTTTGTTCCACTCATAGGTGAAAATGGATGGAATATTTAAATTGATGTAAAATCAGGAAAAAGAAACAATTTGGTCACACAAATAGCTAAACCATAATTTTTTTTTAAACCAGAGTTAATATGCCCGTAATGTAGAACAATCAATTTTGCATCATCAAAATATTAACAAATATGAAATTAAATTTAATCAAATCTTCATTGCTAGCTTCCTTAGCTTTAAGCATTGCTTTCACTTCTTGTAAGAATGACGATGAAGTTGTTCCACCAGTAGTAGTTCCTCCAGTAACTTCAAACATTGTTGAGTTATCAGGTTCATTAAAAACTCAAACCTTAGATGCTACTAAAAAGTATTTAATCAAAGGTACTGTTGTTATTAATGACAGTGTAACAGTTACAATCCCAGCAGGAACTGTGTTAATGGGTGAGAAAAAAACTAAAGGTACTCTTTTGATAAGAAAAGGTGGTCAATTAATTGCAAATGGAACTGAAAGCAAACCAGTTGTATTTACAAGTAATCAAGAGGCTGGTGAAAGAGATAAAGGTGATTGGGGTGGAATTGTAATGTTAGGTAAAGCTAATTGCAATCAAAACAATCCTGCAATTGAAGGAATTACTCCTGCAGCTAATTATGGTTCATTCCAAAGCACTGCAAATGATAATGACAACAGCGGAACGTTAAAATATGTTAGAATAGAGTATGCAGGTATTGCATTAACGCCAAACAACGAAACTAACTCATTAACAATGGGTGCTGTTGGTTCTGGAACTACAATTGAACACGTTCAAGTTACTTACGGTGGTGATGATGGTTTTGAGTGGTTCGGTGGAACTGTTAATTGCAAATATTTAATTTCATACGGTACTTGGGATGACGATTTCGACGTAGATTTCGGGTTCTCAGGTAAAGTTCAATTCGGATTAGCTATTAGAGATCCATTTGCAGCTGACCAATCAGGTTCAAACGGTTTTGAAGTTGATAATGATGGTTCAGGAACTACTGCAACTCCTAAAACTTCAGGTGTATTCTCAAACTTTACAGTATTAGGTCCAAATCATGATTCTTCTTCAAGATCTGCATTCAGTGGTAACTACCAACATGCTTTACACTTAAGACGTAATTCAGAAATCTCTATTTTTAATTCTGTTATTGCAGGTTTCCCAATCGGTTTAAACTTAGATGGAACTTTACCAAACTACGAAAGTGGACAAGGTGTATTAAGTAACAATATTTTAGTATCTTCTGCTGTTAGAGGCCGTGCAGCTCGTCCATTCTTCAATGGTGTTAATGCTAGTACTCAGGTTCAAACTTATTTCTTAACTACTAAGTCTAACGTAACTTTCAACGAAACTTCACCACGTTCATCTGCAACTCCAGCTTATGCTAAAGCATTTGATGATGCAGGAATTCCGGTAGCCTTAATGTTAGGTTATAATACTACAGCTAGTCCAACTGGTGACTACCCTAAAAATCCAAACTTAGCTACTTTCACAGGTGTAACTCAATCAGGTGCAGCATTTAGTGATGCTAAAGTATCAACTTGGTTCACTAGCACAGCCTTCAGAGGTGCATTCGGTGGTACAGATTGGACTGACAACTGGAGTAACTTCAATCCACAAAACGAAGCTTATTAATTTTCAATAGTTGTATATCTTAAAAAGCCCCGATTTTTCGGGGCTTTTTTTTGTTTCATTTTTTTTTATAAATTTATTCGAATTACTCTTTTTATGAAATAGGCCTGAAATCCAATTAGATGTTTTTTATTATATGTAGATTCGTAATTCCAAAATAGATAACAAAAAAAAGGCCGTCACAATCGACAGCCTTTTGTTTTATTATGATTTTAGATTGTTATTTATTTTGTTCAAATTGCTCACTCCAAGCAATTGGGTCAGAACTCCAATTAGAGATTTTTTCAATGTCTTCTGATTGAATATATCCAATATTAACAGCCTCTTTCAATAAATCCCCAAAATTACTTAAAGAAATATATGGACATTCTGCCGTTTTAAATTTAGAATCAGTGTCCTTAAATCCATAATTGAAAATTGAAACCAAGCCTATAACATTAATACCGTTTTCTCTTAAATCTTCAACCGCTTTTAAACTACTTTTGCCTGTACTAATTAAATCTTCAACCACTACAACTTTTGTATTAGGAGTAATTCTTCCTTCAATATTGTTTTTTAAGCCGTGTTTTTTAGCTTCTGACCTTACATAGGCAAAAGGTAAATTTAAGATATCTGCAATAGAAGTGCCCTGAGGAATTCCAGCTGTAGCAACACCAACAATGGCTTCAACCTCACCAAAATTTGCTTTTATAGCATCACAAAGTGATTGGGTTATATACTTTCTTGTTTCAGTAAAAGAAAGGGTAACTCTGTTGTCGCAATACACAGGAGACCTTAAACCACTGGTCCAAGTAAAAGGATTAGATACATTTAATTTTACAGCTTCACAAGCTAATAGAGATTGTGCTATTTTTGCACTCGTTTCATTTACATTCATGACAGTACAAAACTATAAAATATTCATTAATAATGTTCAGATTATTATCACTGAAAAAAAACAAGATTTTAACTCTAATAAAATAAAAGAGGTAAAACAAGTTGATGAATTAATTAATTTAATATTTAGAGGTATCCCCAATTCAATTAAAACCATTTTTTTTATTTCTAATGACATTAAGAATGATTTTAAAAAGTTTAAATCTAAATTTAAAATTATTAAAGCCGCTGGGGGGATTGTTATGAATGAAAACCATCAGTTATTGTTAATAAAACGCTTGGGAAAATGGGATTTGCCAAAAGGTAAAATAGAAAAGGGAGAAGACACAAGATTGGCTGCATTAAGAGAGGTACATGAAGAGTGTGGCGTAAATTTTATTGGCATAATAAATAAAAACTGTACCACATACCATATGTATATTTTAAAAGGGCAATGGGTTATTAAAGTGACTTATTGGTTTAATATGATTGCATGGGGAGATAATCCACTTGTTCCTCAATTAGAAGAAGATATAACGGAAGTTAAATGGGTTGATAAATCATTCATAGAAGCAGAAAGTTTTGATACCTACGATACTTTGAAAGATATATTTAAGGAGTTGAAATTTAAATAAGCCAATTAATGAAGTTTTTTTTCTCCTGCAAAAATGTGTACTTTCAGGTGGTTTTCAAAAGGAACTATTGGGCAACTAAATGTTGAATTGTAATGACAATAAGGGTTGAATGCGTAATTGAAATCTAGTTCAATGCTGTCATTATTTTGTAACCCGCCCATTTCAATGTATCTGCCTGCTTGGTATGATTCTAATTGACAAGATAAATCCTTAAATGGAATAAATAATCCTGATTTTTCATCAGGTGATTGCGTGTAAGCATATAAAATACAAGACGTGTCATTTAATTTAAAAGAAAGTTTACAGTATTTATAATACACTGGGACACGTTCTGTATTGGTAGTAAATTCTACTTTTATTGGTTCTATTCTTTCCACTTTTGCTTTGATTTTATAATTAAGATGAGGTGAATAATAAAGAAGTCCATTAAAATTTTTAGGTTCAACAATTTTATTTGCCAATAAGTCTATGTCTGTTTGTTGACGGTGTTTATTGATTATAATTTCATAATTCTTTTCTTCTGCGCTTTTTGAATTACAACTGGCAATTAAAAAAACTAGAAAAACAAAGGAATGAAATATTGACTGCTTATCCATAATATAATAACTGCAAGCAAATTTAGAAAAAAGCCACTTATAATCATCTTTTTTAATGAAATTAATCCTGAACTATATACAACCGCATTTGGGGGTGTTCCTATAGGTAACATAAATGCAAAACTGCAAGCAATAGTCACAGGTATGCCAAGTTGATGTGGATGTGATTCAGGGAAACTATGTGCCAATCCAAAGATAACAGGAATTATGATTTGTGTCAAAGCAACATTACTCATAAACTCAGTAAGAAATAAAGCTAATCCAATGAGAATAAGTGAAAGTAATGATAAGTTTGTAAAGTTATTAGATTGAATAAAAAGGCTTATGGTTTGTATAACACCCGTACTTTCAAGTCCTTTGGCTAAACTTATGCCTGCTCCAAATAAAAGTAAAATACTCCAATTGATTTTTTTAAAGTCAGCGATAATTAGAATCTGCTTGCTATCCTTAGATTTTGAGGGAATAAGGAATAGTATAAAACTGAAGAAGAGTGCAATAGTATATTCTTGGATTTTAATTGAACTGCTATAGGTTTTCAAAATAGTATTTATAGGTTCTATAAATATCCAGAAAAAAACAGCTAAACTAAATACAACAAGACAAATTTTCTGAGGAAAGGTCATTTTGCCTAATTTATTGTAAGAGTCATTTAATAATAGAGTAACATGAGGAATAGCTTTGTTTTTGATTTTAAATAAGAATTGGGTACACAGAAAGTATGTGCCAATAAGCATAATGATGCTAATTGGGAATCCTATCACCATCCATTGAGTAAAAGAGATGTCTTGTTTTAAAATTGTTTCTACATAACCTTTGTAGACAATATTAGGAGGAGTTCCAATCAATGTGGCAACACCTCCAATGTTTGCACCCATTGAAATAGATAATACCAAAAGTGCAGAGAGGTTTAAAAGCTCTTTAGTTTGTCCATTGTTGAGTATTAGTTTGGAAATAGATAAACCTATTGGAAGTAGCATAATGGTAGTTGCAGTATTGCTAATCCACATACTTAATAAAAAAGAAGTTAATAACATCCCAGCAATAATTTGTTTGGGTTTATTGCCTGTAAGCAAAAGGAGTTTAAAGGCAAATCTTTTGTGTAATTCCCATTTTTCTACAGCAAATGCAAGCAAAAAACCGCCCAAAAATAAGAAAATAATAGGGTTGGTGTAATGTTTAAATAAGTCACTAAATGAAGTAATATTATGTATAGGAAGTAAAATAAAAGGGATTAAAGAAGAAATCCAAATGGGGATAATTTCTGCTATCCATAAATTTATTATTAAAATAGAAATACTAATAGCAAGAAGAGCAGGGGTATTAATTGATAAAAAAGGAGCAATAAAAATCGAAAACAAATAAAATAATAGTCCAGGAAGGATAAAAAGTATGGAAGGTTTATTAAATCCATTTTTCATAGAATGATTATCTTTTTTTTGCTAATCTTCTTTTTTCAGACATACTCATTGCATTGATTTTTTTGTAAGTGCTTACTTTATTGCTTGGGACTTCAATTTTTAGCTTTTGGCCTTTAAAAATCATGTCTTTTTTTATTCCATTCCAACGTTTAATGTCAGTTGTTTTACAATCGAATATATCAGCAAGTAAAAGTAACCCGTCTCCATGTTTAACGGTGTATGTTATGAAGTTTTTTTTATTTGAAGTGCTTGTTTCAGGAGAAGGAGGTGTTATCGGTTTTCTTGTAATATCAAAAGTGTTATCTAAAATGATAGAATCATTGAGTAAAGAATCTCTATTAGAAACAGCAAGTTGAGGGAATATTTCAAGTTTCTTTTCATGATAAAGTGCAATTTTATCTTTAGGTAGCTTTAAACCAACATTGTTGTAGAACATAGGGACAATATTGAGTCTAAGTTCTGAATTTAATGTTTTTAAGACTTCCTCATTGATATTAAGTTGGTATGCAAGTGCGCTAAAACTTATTTCTTGTTGTACTTGAACCGTGTCAGAGTCTGGAACTCTATATTTTTGACTAATAATTTTATATTCTTGATGAAAATTCCAAATATACCAAAAAGCCATGTATTGAGTGGCTATTTCTTGGTGTTGTGGGATTAAATGTGTGTGAATAAAATCATAGTCGAGCTGATTGCCAGATTTGTGGATAGCCATATTCATATTTATAGGTCCAATTCTGAAAGCAACTAATGTTTTGAGCCAATCCTTATAAATGGTATTGAGGTCATTAAAGTATTTAACGGCAGCAGTTGTGCTTTTATCTGAGTTACGTCTCTCATCAACATAACTATTAGTTTTTAAATCATATTTCTTGGCTATTGCAAATGGGAAAGCCCATAAACCTGAAGCTCCGTCAATATCTGTATAGTTAGGGTTGCAATAACTATTTGAAAATACGGACAAGAAAAGTTGCTTAGGAACGCCTTTTGATTCGAATAAGGAAATGTATTTTTGATAATAATATTGAACTTTTCCTAGATAAATTGATGTGCTATTGTTTGTGTTTTTGAGAAGATTTTGTATGGCCTTTCGAACTTGATCGTTATAAAAAATTGGAACTTGAGAATTTGTTTTTAATAATTTTATGTAAAAAATATCATTTTGAAAAGCTGAATCCAAAGGAAGGGCATTGCCTTTTGAAAAAGGAATTAAAAATAAAACTAATAAGAAAAAGTGACGTTTTAATGCGGGAAATGCCATGCTCTATGAAATATGTTACGAAATTAAGGGAAAATGATCTTTGGGTTGTTAAATATTTCTTTACAACATATTAACTATTTAAACATTCAATACTGTTCAGCCATTCAAAAGAATTTTTTTAATCTTAGAAAAATTAAATAGGGGAATATGTTTTAATAAAATTAATATAAAAATTTACAACCTTTTTTCAGTGAAGTTGATGTACGACAAAAGCTTCGGCTTTAACTGTTTTTTTCTTAGTTTTATTTGTTCTTGACCTTCTTTGTTTACAAGGGTTTTATGGCCAATAAGAAGGAATTTTTTAAGTCTTTTGCCTCTTGTAAAAAGATCGTATTCTTCAAATGCTTTTTTGATTGTATTAACATCAATTTCGTTGTTATCTTCAAAAGTGATATTAATTGTTTAGTTGTCAATAAACGGAATAGGTTTGATTGTTTTATCATTGGTTTTCATTTCAATAATTTTGTCTATGTGATTTAGAAGATGTAATTTACATCATCATAGTATAGTCTACAAAAATATCAAAAAATGAGTTGTTGAACTTATTATGTATCAATCTAAGATTTCTCTTATTGAGACATATAAGTGGTCAGGAATATTCGTGTATTTCATTTTGATGCATTTAAATTCCTTGTCAATGTCTAACGTGATTTCTCCTTTGTGTTTTATAATATCATTTTGTATACATGAGAGAATGTCTTCATAAAGGTTTTTAATGTCATTCATAATTTCAGAGATTTGATTGTTTTTAACTTCGTGAAAACCTAATCCTGAATATTGAACTTTGATGAATGAGGCGTTTTGTGATTTTCTTGTCATTTGAGATTTATTTTTTACTATTAAAATGATTTTATTTAACGTTTAATTTAATTAATTGTTTTAAAATTTAGTACATTGTTGCCTTTTTTTTCTAAATTTATTTTTTATATGTAACAAATGTATCAAAACTTGTGTGATTTTTCACATTTATATTTATAAATTGT
>JBILJV010000031.1:0-25057 GCA_044377005.1 Bacteroidia bacterium | reverse complement strand
AGATAAATCTAGTGAAACAGAAGCCGTTGCACTTGAATTATTTTGTGTAAATACCACTTGACCTAATTGGTTAAATACTTTAACCTGTGGGTTGTTTGCTACATTTCCGTTAAAGTCAATGTTAACAATTCCATTACTTGGGTTAGGGTATAAATTGATTGAGTTCTCTATTGATTTTACAACATCTACATCAACTGTGCTATTGATACATCTAGGCCAGTAAGTGTAAACAACTTGTCTTGTTAATGGAGCAGAAGTATTGTTACTAGGATCTTTTACTTTATATGTTATGTAATAAATACCTTCTTCCATTGGGTTAACATTTTGGTTTACGATTTCTACATTTGGTAACAAAATTTGTGGACCGTAGTAGTTGTCTGTAGAAGTTAAACCTGACATTGGCCAAATATTTTCACCAACACAACCGTAGATAGTACCACCCCATAAAACTGGCGCAATTCTGTCTATAACATTTACTGTTCTTGTTTTGATTGTTACATTACCTGAACCGTCTACGGCTTTGAATACTTCTGAGTAAGAACCAACTTCGTTAGGATTTACATTTGAAGAGATTCTTGAAATACTAACTTGACCTTGACCGTAGTAATTATCGATAGCAGAAGCTGGAACAGAAACATAAGGGATAGTTACGTCATGTTCTACAATGTCAAAAGTATTTAAGTTGATAGTTGGAGGCACAAAATCATCTACTCTGTAGTTGACAACTTTTGGCGCAGACACATTTCCTTCTGCATCTTTAGCGGTATAAGTAACTGTGTAAGTTCCTTTTAAACTAGAGTTAACAACCTCAGGATACCATGATTTCATTAATTCTGGATCATTGTCATAAGCATCATCCGCAAATGTTTGGTCGATCCATAATGTTCCAATTTGAATTGAGGTATCACCTGTTCCTATAATAAGTGGTGCTTTTGTATCTTCTACACATACATTTCTAGTTATAGTGGCTAAGTTTCCAGCAAAATCTCTTACAGAATAAGTAATTGTATAATTTCCAACCTCACGTGTATTTACAGTTCCACTAGTACGAATAGCTGAAGTTAAATTGACAAATGGATTAGTGTTTGATGCTGTAGCACCTGGATCAACATAAGGCGTATTATTTCGGTCAACTTCAATACAAGTTGAACTTCCAGGGTTTAGAGTAATTGTAGGAGGAGTCATATCATTAACAACAACTATAACTCTGTATTTGGTTTCTGCTTTATTTCCTGAATTATCAGTTAAATTGTATTCATATGAATAAATACCAGTTACTGATACATCTAAATCATTGTTAGTAACAATTTTTGAAGTGATATCACCTTCTGAAGCATCAAATCCTGTTGCACCAGCATCAGTATAAGTTCCACCAACTTCCATTCTTACGGTATCATTACCTAATAAAGTAATCACTGGTTTGATGTTGTCATTAAACAACACAATTCCATAATCGTGGTATTGACCTGCAGTTACTGGTCCACATGGTGTAGTATTTGAATTATTGAAGTTAATTGCTAATCTTAAACGGGTTGTACCTTCAAAAGATTTACTTATACTTGGAACAGTAAAATTAGCTGTATAAGACAAATTGCTTGTTGAAGATTCAAAGAAAATTTCTTCATCTGCATCATCAAAGTCACCATCTATGTTCCAATCTATCCAACCTTTTCTATTGGCTGGATCAGCATTGGTATTTCTTGACACTTGAATGCTATATGTTTTACCATAAGTTAAGTTTGCAACTTTATTGGTGAAATTTAAATAAGCATTAGTATTGGTAGTATAGTTATCAATTAATGTGTTGTTCCCATCGGCTAAAACCACTTTATTAATCGTTAAATCAGCAGCGCTAACAAAAGAACTAGGGTTACAGTATTGAACCGCGCAAACGAACTGATTTTTAACAATTGTTTTTTCAGTTGCATTTTTATTGTTGCTGTTCCATGCTTTTAAAGTAATGGTATAGCAACCTGGTTGGTTGAATCTAATCATTGGAGTAGGGATAGAATCTCCAGGTGTACTTCTGTAATAAACAAATCCAGTTCCAGATGCTGAAGGACTAGATGGTGCATTCAACAAAGTGTAAGTAGTTGGGAAAATAGACCATTCGAAACGGTTGGCATTGTCTGAAATAGGCATTAATCTAACGATGTCTGTATTTACATTTGGTCTTCTATTTGAAGCTGCAATGTCTAAAGAAGTTTGAGTTTGAGGTGTAACAACAGAAATAGTGTTACAAGATTTTCTATTACCTACACAAGATTTAACTTCTAAACAAACATTGTAATTACCATCAGTAGTAAAGTTATAATTAAAATCTTGACGGTCATATATACCTACTAAGTCACCATCTACTGTCCAAGTCCAAGTTGGAACACCAACTACATTTTGAGTTGTATTGGTAAATCTAACTGGAGTATTGTTGTATGAAGGAGTCGTAGAAGGTGTAAATGTTGGTGTTGGAGGATTTGCTGATGCTAATTCTGATACATAAGTTCCGATGTATCCAGAGTCAACAGCAGTTCCATTTGAAACAAATAGTATATACATACTTCCACTAGTTGCAGTTACTGAACGAGGTGTTGTATTACCATTTGTCCATGCTGCTAATTGAGTAGAACCTGCACCACCTGGTGTTTTACCATCCCATACAGTTAAAATATCAGATTTGTCAGCAAATTTTAATTGAGACATTGTTAAGGTAATTTTCTTTGCATTACAAGGCGTAATACGAACAAAAGAACGGGTTCCCAAACCTTGATTATTGCCATAATTTAAACCTGTTCCACCATTATCAATGATTGTTCCTGAAGGGCTTTCAACCACGTTATCGTTATTTGGACCATATGAACCAAAACCTAATAAATATTGAGTAGGTAAAGTTACAGTGATGTAACAAACTTTGCGTTTAGGAGCCGACAATCCAATGTCGTTTCTAGCCGTTAAAACAACTGTATAGCAACCCGGTCTGTAAAATGCAAATTCTGGATTTTGAGAAATAGCATTTGAACCATTGTTATCTGGATCAGGATCCACATCACCAGATGCTACATTCTTAACATCATTGACGTCGGTAGAGTCATAAACTTGCCAATCCCATTGATAAGGACCAAAATCAGATAAATCGAATAATTTTACTTTATCATATTGTTCCACTACGACTCTGTCCGCTACGAATTGAGCATCAGGCACTACTGTAGGTACATTAATGGTTAAACATTTTGTTGTACTGTCACTACCTAAGCAGTTGGTGCTTCTTAATTTTACACATTTAGTTCCACCAGTGTTCCAAGTATAATTAAAGTTAACACTGTTTGGCGCATCTACACCATCCAAGTTAGCATCCCAAGTATGAGAGATATATCCAGTTTGGTTTGAGTTTACAAATTTAACCACTGATTTTACCCAAGCAGAAGAAGGGGCAGCAAAGTTAGAAGACAATTGAGTAGGTAATTGTAGATTAATAGTGTAATCTTCTGTTTCACCCCAAGTGTAAGTCCCACAAGCACTTCCAGGATTTGTCATAGTTGTTGTTTCTATTAACACACAACGCATTCTGGTATTTCCTGGACTGATATTACATGGCACTGTAAATGTATAACTAATATCTCTAACACCAGCAGCACCAGCGAATGGTGTTGAACGCACCGCTTCTGAAGCTTCAAAAGTATTGTTTCTATTGTAATCTATCCAAACTAAAGCTTGGTTTGTAAAAGCACCTGTACCACAATATCCAACTGTTACACTAACTGTGTAGGTAGCACCTGCAGACATAGGAATTGCAGGCATAGATGTAAAATCAGTATAAGTTGCACAAACTGTAGTTGCAGGTTGAAAAGTATTATTGTTTAATAAAACATTGCTTCCTTGTACTAACCTTACATTAGAGATGAACTCATCTGTAGTGCTTGTTGCATTAGATGCACAGTACTGACCATAAGCATTTGGCAAAATGGCCCATAACATTACCATTACTAGTAATCCTAGATTGTTGGTAATTGATTTAAATTGATTATTTGATTTCATACGAAATATTTGATTAGGGAATTGGGACTATTTAATGATATTTATTTTTTGATTGATAACTTGATTGTTGGCTGATAATTTAACCATGTAAACACCGCTGTTTAAATGAGATAAATTAATTAATGTATTGCTTGAATTTAATTGAACTGTTGCTACTAATTCACCAATGGTATTAAAGATTTGTACTTCTTGATTCACCAAAGCCTCATCGGTTTGAATGGTAAACTGACCATTAGAAGGATTAGGATACATGTTAAATTTAAACTGACTGATTTGGTTTACATCGGTAGAAATGTCAATACATTTAGTTGCAGAACATTCGCAACCATCAGGTGTAGAAGCGACCATAGTTACGCAATATTGAATGTCAGCTGCATAAGAATATGACGCACCAGTTGCATTAGTGCTAAGTCTATTTCCATCACCTGTTATCCATTTGTAAGACAACCCATTAGATGAACCTCCAATTGGAGTGAAATTAAATGCTCTTGCACCTGCATTCCAGTTACGTGTTATATTAAAATCACAAGTTTGTGGCAATTGAGCAATATTAACAACTTTAACAGTAGAGTCAGAACAACCATCTTCAATAGACGCTACTAATTTCACAGAGTATGTTTGTCCAGAAGCATAAGTATGAACCGGAGCTGCATTATTAGAAGTGGTATTGTCACCAAAATTCCATTTGTAATTGATTTTACCTTTAGGGAATGTCGTTAAGTTAGTAAATGGAATTTCACTACCTTCACATTTGGTTTCAAATTCAAAATCAGCCAATGGTTGAACTCCAACATTGATAGATTTAGTTACTTGAGTGCTACATCCGTTTAAAAGTGTAGTCGTTAAGGTTACATTACGTTGACCTAAACCAGACCAATTTACAACTGGAGCAAATTGGGTATTTGGTGCACCTTGACCCAAGTTCCAAGAATAAGATTTCAATGTTTCTCCATTTAAGTTAGTATTATTAGAAAATGGAGTAGGAGTTCTATCGCAAGCAAAAGGGAAAGAAAAATCTGTTGTTGGAATTTGTTTAACATTGATTGTAAGTTCAGCAGTATCCAAACATCCAAATTCAGAAACTGTAACCAACGTTACTTTTTTAGTTCCTGCAGATTGGAAAGAATAGCTTGGACTGAAGTCTGAAGCAATATTTCCATTGTCATTAAAATCCCATTTGTTACCAAAATTACCAAGTGCAATAGCTGATTGATTTGTAAATTTAAACTCATCATTCAAACAATCTCCTTGTGCTTTTACGAATGCAGCATTTGGTTTTGCAAATTGATAAACGGTTTTAGTTACTTTGTCTGTACATCCATCGGCAGTAGCTTGAAGAGTTACTCTGTATGCTCCTGGTGAATTGAATTTTTTATTTACTGCAGCTCTAGTAGAAGTAGTAATATCTGCAGAACCGTCACTGAAAGACCATTTGTAAACGGTAGTTCCTGAACCGGCATAAGCTGTTCCATTTCCTAATACAACAGCTACACCCTCACATTTATTGGTATTAATAATACTTGCTATCGGCATTTCTGTTACATCAATTGAAACTGTTTTACTCGTTACAAAATTGTAAGGTTTTGTGGTAGCGGTAAGGGTTAATTGGTAAGTGCCATATGTTGCGTATCTGTGAGCAGGATTTGCTTCTTGAGAATTTGGTGTTGCATCACCAAAACTCCACTCATACTCAACCGAACCACTACTAACAGTTGTTTCATTTTCAAACACATTATCAGTACGCTCGCAAAGTGGATTAGGAATAATAAAATCTACATTAGCTTTTGGTGCAACAAGCACTCTTCTTTTGAAAACTGTATCACAGAATGTTTCTAAACTCAACACTCTAATTGACACTTCAATAATACTATCTTCCCAAGCAGCAGTTGGTTCAAAAGTTGCTCTGTAAGGAGCAGAACCATTTCCAGAAATTAGCGCATTGGCATTTAGGCCATTAATTGATTTTGCACTTACAAATGCTCTCCACTTGATTCCATAATCTGCATTGGTGTATCCTAAACGAGATGGTTCACTTAGGTCATACACTAATTTTTCATTTCTGAAAGTTACGTCAGGTTTGCCTGTTATATCAAAAATTGATGAAGCAGAAGACAAAGATGTATTGTGAGTAACAACTGACCCACCTGGTGCTGGTGTAATGGTTGTTGAAGTTAATAAAGTATCGTTCGTTAAATTATCATCTCCACCACTGTTAAACAAACGAACTCTTGTAAGACCTGGGATACTAAACACATGTGGATTTGGGAAAGAAAAATTGATAGATGTATTAGGTGCAATATTTCCAGGAACTGTATAAACAATTTTTGGTCCATAGTTAATAGCGTATGCAACTTCAGGATTAGAAATTGTGAAAGGTGAATTATTTCTTAATGTACCACTGATGGCAGAGGTAAATCCAGAACAAGAAGGAACTGGGAAATTTAAATTAAACGCAGTGATAGAAATATCAGCTGAATATTCTAATGCACCAATGTCAGGCACTGTACCTCTTGTAACACCAATATTATCGATAGTTAACCCTGAAATAGCTAATCCTTTATTGGCCATAGACAATGAGCGAGGTGTTAAATCGATGGATGCTGGGTTATTACTAATAAAATTAGGATTGGTTGCAATATTTGAACTAGGGAAACTTGCTGCATACATAGCTTGCATATTTGAAATATCTCCTGTTGCAGTTGCTGCAGAATTTAAAACACCCCATCCATAATTAAGATTACCTCCTGCATTAGGTCCAAAAAACAAACAATTGTTTTGATAGGTAGTCCATCTGTATGTAGATGTGGCTGTAGTTGCTTGGTCATAAATTAACCATTTAGACCCACTACCACCAATGTTATTATATAGAATATTGTTTCTAAAATTTCTAAACCAACTTCCTTGAACATTTCTTACAATAGTACTAGTATTGCTAACAGTAGTAGGATAATCAAAGGCAATTGTATTAAAATCTACATCAAGAGAAATCGCTGGATTTAAATAAGCTGAGTACCAATACATATAGCATTGTAAAGTAGATGTTCCAAAATCATAAATCCAATTGTTTGTAATTCTTGAATTCATAATTGGCACAGAAGTACTACTCATGCTGATATAGATAGGGTATATAACGGATGCTTGTGGTGTATTACCATTCAAATTGTAAATTCTATTATTTTCAGTAATAAATGTACCCGTTATCGTATATAAACCATATTTAGTTGTAAACAAACTAGTTCTTCCTTGATTGGTAATGGTATTGTTTCTGATAGTAGTATTATAGGTATATGGATGATTGATACCGTACAAATAAAAATCCCTTATTAAACTATTAGAAATAACATTGTTATTTCCAGCATTAGAAGCCGCAGGGGTCGTAATACCATACATATTAACTCCATAATAAGGACCATGGTTTAAACCATTGCCTGATCGCATATCACAGCTATCAACTAAATTATTATTACCAAAATTACCCGAAGCACTTCCGGTAGTACCATTCGTCATCCATATGTAAGCACTTCCTACATTCGGAATACCCGTAATATTATCGCATCTCAATTTGCAATTTTTAACGATATTAAAATCTGCAGCATTTCTGAACCAAAAACAATAGCCATAAGTAGTTTGGTTCATTCTTACTTCCAAATTATTAAAAGTAAAAAAGTCTGTTCCATTTAAATCAACAACTCCAGCATCTGTAGTTGAGATAGGCGCAAAGTTTAAAATAGCCCCATTACCATTGATTGTAACACGACGAGTGGCTGATGAACCAACGATGGCGGTTAATAATAAACGTTCATTGTAAGTTCCTGGAGTTACATTTACTGTAACATTGCCTTGTAAACCTGCGCCACCTAAAGCATAATTTGCTGTTCCACCATCACCACGTGCAATATTTCTTAAATCGTTTGAAAAGGCTGTGAAACTAAGGTAGTTTGAACTTGAGGCAGCTACTGATGGATTGATGGTGTAAGTACCACCAGGAAAGGCTTGTAAGCTTGGTGTTAAAACCAAAAAAGCCATTGCAACAAAGAAAAGTCGCAATTTTTTTTGAATTTTGAGTTTGAGTAGATATTGATGCATAAAAGTAATAAAATTAATATAAAAGCCTTGATTTAATAACAAATCAAGTAAGCAAAAGTATAATTAAGTTTTTACAATTAATGCATTTTTTAAAAAAATTACACTCTTCTGACAATATATTTTACAATATCGCCTCTTCGTGTAATATTTATACTGGGCACTTTTTCGTGTCAGTTATATGAAAAACATTTAGTTAATATAAAAAGCAATTATATTGTACTAAAAAATAAAAAAATTTCCACAATCAAGTTCTAAAATGGGAATGTTTATTTTTAAGTATCTTTGCAGACGCAAAAAATAAAAAATCAATGATTTCAGTTTCAAATGTATCCCTAAGATATGGTAAAAGAGTTCTTTTTGACGAAGTAAATGTCAAATTTGTTCCAGGTAATTGTTATGGTGTTATTGGCGCAAATGGTGCCGGAAAATCCACTTTCTTAAAAATCCTATCTGGAGAAATAGATGCCACTACAGGTCATGTTGATATAGAAAAAGGCAAACGGATGAGTGTATTAAAACAAAATCACTTTGAATTTGACGAGTTTCAAGTTTTAGAAACTGTTATTATGGGTAACAAAGAACTTTATAGCATTATCAAAGAAAAAGAAGCTTTGTATGCCAAAGAAGATTTTTCTGACGAAGATGGCATAAGAGCAAGTGAGTTGGAAGAAAAATATGGTGAAATGGAAGGATGGAATGCAGATAGTGATGCGGCTTCCCTTCTAAGTGGTCTTGGCGTTACAGAAGAATTACATTTCAAAACCTTACATGAATTAAATAACAACCAAAAAGTACGTGTTTTGTTAGCACAAGCATTGTTTGGGAATCCTGATATTTTGTTAATGGACGAGCCTACGAATGACTTGGATGTAGACACTATTGCTTGGTTAGAAGATTTCCTTATCAATTTCGAAAATATCGTTTTAGTCGTTTCTCACGATAGACACTTCTTAGACACTGTTTGTACCCATGTTGCTGATATTGACTTTAATAAAATTCAAGTTTTTACAGGTAACTACTCGTTTTGGTACCAAAGCAGTCAGTTGGCCTTAAAACAACGTTCTGACCAAAACAAAAAAGCAGAAGAAAAAAAGAAAGAATTAATGGATTTCATTCAGCGTTTTAGTGCAAACGTTGCCAAAAGCAAACAAGCCACAAGCCGTCGTAAAATGATAGACAAATTGGACATTGAAGAAATTAAACCATCTACCAGAAAATATCCAGGAATCTTTTTTACTCCCGAACGTGAGGCTGGTGACCAAGTATTAAGTGTTGAAAATTTATCTTATGTTCACGATGGTACAACTTTATTTAGTGGATTAAATTTTATCATTAACAAAGGCGATAAAGTTGCTTTCTTATCGAAAAACGCCTTGGCAATCACCAAATTGTTCGAATGTTTGGCGGGTCAGGATCAAGCAAAAAATGGCAATATTGAGTGGGGTGTAACCATTAAAAAAACATACATTCCCAATGATAATTCCCCTTATTTTGAAGGTGTTGATTTAAGCTTAGTAGATTGGTTGCGCCAATATTCACAAGAGAAAGATGAAACTTTTATCAGAGGTTTTTTAGGAAGAATGTTGTTCAGTGGAGAGGAAAGTTTAAAGAAAGCTAAAGTACTTAGTGGTGGTGAAAAAGTGAGATGTATGATGAGTAAATCCATGTTAGAAAGTCCTAACTTGATTATTGCAGATGAGCCTACGAATCACTTGGATTTGGAAAGTATACAATCCTTAAACAATAGTTTTATAGATTATAAAGGTACGATTTTGTTTTATTCGCATGACCATGAGTTTATGAATACAGTTGCCAATCGTATTATAGAAATTGGACCAAATGGTATGATAGATAAATTTGCCACTTACGATGAATTTTTAGAAGATGAATCCATCAAAGAACGAAAATTAGGCCTTTACTAGTTGTATGAAAAATAAGCCACATTATCTTTATTGGCTTGAAATTATCCATATTCCACTGTGGTTAATTAAGGATTTGTGTTGGTTATTTGTTTGGGATGTTTTGGGTGTTATAATGGCCATTCCTACTATTCTTGTGGCTTTAATAATGGTTATTATTAGTACAGATGACCGCAGCAAACTTTTCCCTAACTTGTCTATTCTATTTTGGATAATAGCTAATAGTACTTGGATGATTGCTGAATTCTATGACTTAAATTTCAAACATTTTGCAGCCATTCCTTTCGGTTTGGGTCTTCTTTCCTTTTTTATATTTTTATTGATTGCAAAACCCACATTAAAACAAACAAAAAATCCTTAAATTTGTCACTCTATTAATCATGCCTAAAATTACTTTCAATTTTGAAGAATCGCATAAAGAATCATTAACCGTTGACATAGAGGTTGGCGAAATGATATTAGATGTTGCCTTAGATAACGACGTACATTTACATCACAATTGCGGTGCTGTTTGTGCTTGCAGCACATGTCACATTTATGTTGAACAAGGGGCAAACAGCCTTTCAGAAATTACAGACAAGGAAGAAGACTTTGTTGACCGCGCTCGTAATCCTAAATACAATTCAAGATTAGCTTGCCAATGTGTGTTAGAAGAAGACGAAAATTTAACGGTTACTATCCCCGACCAATCGCTTATCATTGGACACTAATTTATATAAAAAATGACATTTGAACTCCCAATACACTGGAAAGACCACGAAGACATAGCGATGGCATTGTACGAAAGATTTGGCGATGATTTTGGAGAATCCAAGATTTACAGAATCCGATTTACTGAATTGATGCAGTGGGTATTAGAAATACCAAATTTCAAAGGCACTAAAGAAGAGTGTAATGAAGGACACTTAGAGATGATTCAAAGTCAGTGGGTGTATGAATGGCGAGACAATCAAAAATAAACCTTTAAAACAAAAAAGTTAGTAAATTAAAGATTCCCATTACAATCACTATTTTAAAGATAATGTGTACAGTTTTGTATCTTGATTTTTCAATTAAACCAAAACTTATAACAGTTACCATGCTAGACAAAAGCACGAAGTAATTTTTGGTAATAAGCCCCTCATAAGTAATGATTCCTGCACCCAAAAGCAGCGATAATACCATTACAAAATAAATAAAAGACTTGGCATTATGCATACCCAAAACAACCGGAATGGACTGTATTTGCAATATTTTATCGCCTGTGTAATTTAAAAACTGTTTTATAAGTTCACGGGCATAAACAATAGAAAGAAAATACGCACCATAAATAAAAATGAAAGTATAAAAAGTATTAAAATGCAATAAAACTGCAAAAAAACAAGTAATACTCAACATAGCGGCGGCAAACTCTTTGATGAAGAATATTTTTTGCAACTTGTGGGAATAAACCCAAAGAGCTAATACAAAAGCAGTGAAAAAAACACCAATTTTAATAGAGGATAAATAAGCGATGAATAATGCTGTTATATTAAATGCAATGTATAGATTTAACGATGTTTTTTTACTAATTATTCTGTTAAATAAAGTGTTTTTGGGTCGATTGATTAAATCCTTTTCAAAGTCGTAAAAATTATTAATAATAAAACCGGCAGCTATACTAAAAATGGAGGCTAATACAATGCCGTGCAACTTAAAATCATTTAGAATATGGGCATAAGAACCATTAGAATGGCGAATAAAAACAAAAGCTGAAATATATTGAGCTAATATGGTTAGTAAAATATTATACCACCTTACAACAGAAAACAGAGCAATAACCTTGAGTGCAAGTTTGTGATGAGTGACAGAGAATGTTTGGTCTGTCTTTAGTTTCATCAGAAAGTATATATAACTTGCAGTTTCTGTCCTTTTAGTTTTTCAACAGCCGATTCGTAATCGTGGGTAAAACCAAGAATATAACCACCCCCACCACTACCACATAATTTAAGGTAATATGAATTACTTTCAATACCTTCTTTCCAAAGGTGTTTGTAATTATCGGGAATCATAGGTGAGAAATTATCATAGACCAATTGAGATAAGTGCTTAATAGAACTCATCAATGGTTTAAAATCTTTATTTAAAAACGCATGAATACATTCATCGTTGTATTTCTTAAATTGGTGTTTAATTAAATTCCTAAAACCTTCATTTTTACATTTTTCCAAGAAAATAGAAACCATGTTTTGGGTTTGACCAGTAGTACCGCTGTCCATTAGAAAAATAGCACCTTTACCATTGTCATTAGGGGTTGGCAGTCCAACAGTATCTAATTTTGTTTTTGACTGAATCAGAACTGGGAGATTTAAATAACAAATTAAAGGATCTAAACCTGAGCTTTTTCCATGAAAAAATGATTCCAACTGAGAAAACACTTGTTTAAGTTTCAATATTTCATCGCCATTTTGATTTGCATTTAATACAATTTTATTGAGTCCATAACGGTCGTAAATAGAAGCAACAAGAGCACCACTTGAACCTACACCAAAACCTTGAGGGATAGAACTGTCAAAATAAAGACCTTCATTAATCTCTTGTTCAAAAAGAGCAAAATCAAATTGACTTGTTAATGTATTCTGTGACTCTAAAGATTTAAGATAATCAAAAAAGATTTTAATGTCGTGATTCGACTGAATAGAAAAAGAATCGTTACGCCCATCTTTTTTTAATTGCCCATTAAATTTATCAAAGGGGATAGAAAGCCCCATTGAATCTTCAATGATACCATATTCTCCGAAGAGTAATATTTTGGCGTAAAACAAAGAATCTTTAATATTCATTTATAATCGGTTTGCAAATATAACACTTTAACAAACAAATTGTTTGTTACGTTTAAGGCTTTAAAATAATTATAATAAATTAATCAATTATTACTTTTGAATGAATAGGCTTATTTAATCAATGCAAGTTTTATGTTTATAATAAAATAGACTAATCCAAATTTAGACTTAAATTATTAAATATTCTATGAATTTTTACACAACAGTTATTTAATGATAATCAAAACTTAATAAAATTGAACTCTTCATTCAACCTTTTCCCTAGGGTGACTCCCATACTCATGCATGCTTGTAACAAATAACCTCCTGTGGGAGCATCCCAATCGAGCATTTCGCCAATCATATAATGATTGGGCATTATTTTCAATTGAAAACTTTCATCTATCTCTTCTATCGCTATGCCTCCTATTGTGGAAATAGCCTCATCGATAGGTGCTGAAGCAAGAATCTTTAAGGGTAATCGCTTAATTCTTTCAGCCAATTTATCTATTTCAACATAATCCTCCTTACTGATACTTTGTTTGATCAATTGAATTTGCATTGGGCTGAAATTCAAGCCAATTTTAAGTGCATCGCTTGTGTTTTTTGACTTGACTTGTTTTAATTTTTCTATCATCTGTTCAAGCTCAAACATTGGTTTTAAATCGAGAAAAACAGTTGAACTGGAATTGGCTTTTAACTCATTTTGAATCTCTCTGCTTAAGGCATAAATCGCATTTCCTTCGAGACCGAAATTTGTTACAACCAACTCCCCTTTTACACTGTGATTTCCTAATGTTAAACTTATATTTTTGAGCGGAAAACCATTGTATTTGTCAATAAACGCCGATTGCCATGCCACTTGAAAGGCACAATTAGAGGCTTGAAAAGGTACTGTTGCTATTCCTTTTTCATTGAAGTAAGGCAACCACGTTCCTTTGGAACCTGTTACGCTCCAACTCGCACCACCCAAGGCAAAAACAATTAAATCGGCTTTAATAACTTCTGTTTCATTAAATAACAAATCATTATTTTCTGTCCACCCTGTCCATTGCATTTGGGTATTTATTTTAACTTTTTTCTGCTCTAGTTTTTGTAGAATAGTATTCAATACCTGAATGGGTTTAATGCCTTTGATGGGATAAACTCTTTTACTACTCCCCACAAACGTCTCTATTCCCAATGAATGCAGCCAAGTTCTTAAATCCTGGTTTGAAAAAGTTTCTAAAGTTTTGTCCAAAAAACCATTGGGATGGTATTGTTGCTTCATTAATTCCAAGTCGGACCCGTGAGTGAGGTTAAAACCACCATCCCCTGCCACCAGAAATTTACGACCTAGTGTTTTGTTTTGCTCGTAAATACCAACCTCAAATTGACTAAAATCGAGAGTAGCTGCCAGCATTAAAGCTGAGGGACCGCCTCCTACTATGGCAACTTTTTGTTTCAAATAAATTAAACGATGAGAGAGGGACCTGTCCCAATTTTATTGTCGTAAAACAAACCATTTTCGCAATGTTGAACCAATTCATTGGCAATAAAATTCTGCACATTTGTTTTCTCCATTTCGGGATATAACAAATGCACATTGGCTCCAGCATCTAAGGTAAACATTACATTCACCGCTGTTTGATTTCTATAGTCTATTACCTTTTCAATAATTTGCAATGTTTGCGGTTTCATTAAAATAAACGGTGTTGGTGAACTCATCATCAAAGAGTGCAACATTAATGCTTCTGATTCTACCAATTGTATAAATGCAGCCATGTCTCCACCCTTCAAAATAGTCATTAACAAATCAATATTTTGATAGGCCGTTTCGTATCTTTTTTCTGCAAAAGGATGTTGTTTTAAAAGTGCATGTCCCATCGTACTTGAAACCGCTTTCTTGCCTTTTTCTACGATTAAAATACTGTCCATCATGTTTTTAAAATGTGGATGAACTATGTTATCGATATTCACCGCATATTCATCATGACTTCCTGCTATACTCTTACTATGTCCCCATGCATTGTAACCTCCATAAACACTGCGACAAGCACTTCCAGATCCTATGCGTGCCCAATAAGAAGCCGTTTGGAAAAAGTGAGGCAAAGATTGACCTGTGATGGCTTCGTGCAATGTGCATAAATTTAAAGCTAAAGCACTATAGGCAGACGCTGAAGACGCTATACCACTGCTGTGTGGAAAGGTATTGCTAGAATGAATGATAACGTGGTAATGTTGCAACCATTTAAAATAAGTAATTGCATGGTTTAAAAAAGGTTTTAACTTTTCTTCAAAACTAGGATTTTTGGTGTCTTCGAAATAAAACTCAAAACTTAACTCATTCTGATTTTCATCATAAATAGCCTGCATACTGGTATCACTTATGGCCTTATCGAGTGTAATACTGATGGAAGGATTACAAGGAATCTGCAAATCTTTCTTACCCCAATATTTTACTAAGGCTATATTTGACGGACTTTGCCATCTGCTTACTACTTCTATTTTTTGATAATTCATTCTTTAATCAGTTCTTGGTAGGTGTATATTTTATGAAACCCTTTTTGCTTAAAATAGTTTTCGGTATTGTCGCCAGTTGCTAAGATGTAATCACCACCCCAAGCTCCCAAACTTTTGATACTTCCTTTAAAATCGGGGAACAATTCCTGTTTAATGGTAGGTCGGTTTAACAAGCTTGAGGTTTCACTTTCAGCTAATTCAAGCATCAAACAAAATTCATAATAATCGTCATTGGCGGCTATCAGTTTGCTGATATTAGTGATTTGCGCAATTTGATTGTGATCAATGGGGTGTTGAATAGCAGTCAGTTGATTTCTGCTAATTTGTTTTTTATTGAGATAAACGAAATACAGTTTATCGGTAAAGTTTTTTTGCCAATTAACAATTTCAACAAGCGGTTGATTACCATTCATGGTGTATAAAAGTGGTTGACCATTTAATGCCACAGCCACATCAAAACCGCTGCCTTTGAAAGCGTTGAAGTGCAATGAAAATGAATTGACATCGGCCCACAATGCAATGTTATTAGTTAAAGTAGAACTGCTTCCAAAGCCATCTTCTTTGTCAAATTCCAAATAATTATTCACCAAGTAAACCCCTTTTTCTGAGAGAAAATGTGGGTTTAAGACTTGTGCATTTTTTAAAAAACGAAACAATTGAATGGACACATCACTGGAACTGGTTTGGGTTACAAAAAAGTGGGGTAATTGAATCTCAGCAAAGTACCATTCGTTCATGCTTGAATCGTAACTGTGCCATTGGATACAATGTTGCTCCTCGGAAGGCGTATAAGTGACTTCCATTTTCTGCCCTAACTTAGTAGGCAAAGCAAAACAAGTAGCACCATAAAGCACCGCATATTCGCCTGAAAGCATTATTTTACCATGACTATAAAATTCCATGAGCGTACAAAAATAATGAATTTTCCGCAGTACAGCGGAATGTTTAATTGTTTAAATGTTGTATTCTCAATTGTTTCCCGCATGAAAAATGTTAGAGGCTTTAGATAGCGTAATTTGCGTGAAATATATCTGAGCTCTCTGTATTTTCTGAGATAAAACTACAACTAACAGCTCTTAACTTCTCCTCGAATAGATGTAAAAATATTCACCACAGCACTGTAGCTTACAACATTGTGTTTAAAGTGTTCTACTATTCTTACTTTTTCCTCTTCAGTGGCTTCCAATTGGTTAAGGATGTTTAATAAGTGCATTTTCATGTGTCCTTTTTGTATCCCTGAAGTAACCAAAGAACGAAGGGCTGAGAAGTTTTGCGCCAAACCAACTACAGCCGTAATACGCATCAATTCTTGTGCATTTGGATTGCCCAACATTTTGTATGCAAACTTAACCATGGGGTGCAAATTGGTTAATCCACCCACAGTTCCCAATGCTAATGGAATGTCTAACCAAAACCTGAACATACCATCTTTGACTTCGGCATGGGTTAAACTGCTGTATGAGCCATTGCGTGAAGCATAAGTATGTGCAGAAGCTTCTACTGCTCTAAAATCATTGCCTGTTGCCAACACCACACTATCAATGCCATTCATGATGCCTTTGTTGTGCGTGGTAGCTCGATAGGGCTCTATTTCTGCAATACGAACTGCTCTACAAAATTTCTCTGCAAAGTACTCCCCTGTCATGTCATCGCCACTTTCTGTCATTTCAGAAATGGGAGCTTTTACCTCGGCTCTGACAATGCAATTGGGCGTGTAATTGCTCAAAATACACATAATAACTTCGATGTTTCTATCTTCTTCTTTTAATACCGTTGCATGAACAATTTCTTCTTTTAAAATCTTAGAAAACTCTTCTAACACCGAGTTGATGAAATTAGCCCCCATACTGTCGCAGGTTTCGAAAGTGGCTTTCAGTTGGTAGTAATGTGGTTCTTTATTGGTTTGATTGATGAGTTCCAAATTCAAAATACCTCCTCCACGTTGTTGCATGTTTTTGGTAATATGATTGGTATTGGCGATTAAAGTAGGCTTTACGGTCTCAAAGAAATTGAATAAATCTGTAGGATTTTCGCCTTTCCATATAAAGTGCACATGACCAATTTTTTCAGTACTGATAATTTGGGTGTGAAAACCACCTCTATTCAACCAAAAATTGGCCGATTTGGCTGCTGCTGCCACCACCGAACTTTCTTCGATAGCCATTGGCACACAGTACATTTTATCGTCAATCAAAAAGTTGGGCGCTATTCCAAAAGGCAAATAAAAATTGGTAATGGTATTTTCAATAAACTCATCGTGCAACTTTTGGGCAGCTGCATCGGGGTGCCAATAGGATTTCAGAAAAGAGATTGCTTGTTCATCACCATTAAGGTAATTGGCAACAATCCATTCTATTTTGGCTTCTTTGCTTAATTTAGAAAATCCTTTGATACTTTTATTTTGCATGATAGCTTGGTGTTTTTTTATTTAACAGTTAAAAATTGATAACAAGTTTGAAGTCCTTTTTGTTGTAATTGACAGTATGATTGTAATTCTTGATAGTCGGCTGTTGCATGCTTTAAAAATCCAGAAGCTTGCGCATAAATAGCCTTCATTTTTGATTTCTGTATCAGATAATAACCATCTAAATAATTCTTAATTCCTCCACTAATAATCAACTGTTTGCAAAGCGCTTTTGTTCCCAATTCTTGAACAGCTTGGTTAGCAAATTCCACCATTTCTGTGGCGGTATGTCCGATATAGGTTATAGGTTGAAGCAATTCTTTGGTTAATTCATTTTGACGGTGAAGTTCTAATGTAGCAAAGTTAGTTCCTCCAAAAGCACCAAACTCAATTGCTTCGATAGGAAGTTGAATTAATTCCATGAGTGATTGTGGTCCGAACCCTTGCCCAACTTCTTTGACCATTATTTTATAGTTAGCAATATCCAACAAATGCTTGATTGTATCGATGGGTGGATTTTTGATAATATCACCTTCGGGTTGCAACCACTCTTGCAATGGATTAACATGCACTATTAACCCATCAGCTTGTAGTTTTTTGACTAATTCTTCAATTTTATGGGTTTGTTTGCTTTCCAAAAGCTCTTCGATTTGGGCTATCCCAAGGTTAGCAAACAGAGGTAAATCATTCCCTAAAATAGGACGAATATTAAAGTCGTTGAAGTAAGTATCACTGTCGAGTATAATTCTGCAACTACCTAAACCAATGCCCATTCCAAACTCGTTACAAGCTTTAGCTAAATTGCGATTGATGATGCCGGCTTGTTGGGTTCCGCCAGTCATGCTACTCACCCACAAAGGCAAGGCGCATTGTTTGTCAGCGATATGGCTAACAGGAATGGAATTTTTATGAGGATGCGAAGCTAAAAAAGGCTCGTAATAAAAACGGGGATCATTTTGCAGCGTTTGAGAGATGAGAGCTAACTCAATGTGGTCTTTTTTGCGTTCAGAGGTTTGTTGCGTATCCAAAACTTATTGATTAATAAACAATTAACCGCAAAGTTAAGATTTTGTTTTTGTTTTTATATCATTTATCAAAATAAGTGGCACTAAAAAAACTCAAAAAGACATAAAAAAAGCCACAAATTAATGTGGCTTTTCAATCTTTTTTTTAAAACACAAGGTCCTATTTAATTACTCCGTATTGTTTCAATGTTTCCTTTTGTTCATCGTTCATCCCTTCTATTGATTTATTGATCATTTCAAGATTTTCAGACTTTTTACTCATATTTTTAAGATAGCCTGCGCATGGTCCTGCTAATCTTGAATTGTAGGTTAGAACTGCATCTATTAAATGGTTAACAATCTCTTGATTACAAATTCCTAATCTGTTTAAAGCCCCACCTGCAGCAACACGTGTTCTAAATTCGTAATTGGCACTTATCAAATTTGTTAAAGATGCTTGATGTAATTCTTTGCTTTTGTTACCTTCATTCAATTTGTAGGCATGCTCTAGCCATTTAACTCTTACATTGTTATTTTGACCCGAAATTGCAGCAGTTATTGATAAGTATTTTGCTTTTTCTTTGTCACTAATTGCTTTACTTTTCATTAATTTATCCAATGTATTTTCAACCACAGAGTATGCGCTATCCATTAACATCATTTCAAAAATTTCCTTTGTCTCAACAACATTAGTATCTGCTTGAATAAAGGCATTTTTAACTTCTGCTTTACTATCTTTTACTATGTTTTTGTACCATTTATTTAATCCTTTTTGATTGGCCAATTGTTTTGCAATTTCTGCTCTAATGGCATGGTGTTTCTCTGCTGCAAAACGTGCTAGTAAAAGTGCTTGTTTGTCTTTCAATGGAATGTCTTTCATAGCCAAAACAGCATCATAACGGTCAATCATATAAGTTGCTTTAGCAGCTTGTGCAAACAGTTCATCATTGTATTTTTTGAAAGTCATTTTTTTCATCACATTGCTTCTTTCATCAAATAAAACAAAATCAATGATATCTGAAGCAGGATGTTTAACAGCAATGTTTTGTAAAGCACTGTCTGCTACCCATATGGTAGTTCTATGTATACTTCCATTTTTATAATAAACGGCAATATCTACAGGTGTTTTAAAATAGCGAACGTGTCCATCCGTTTGGTGAACTTGTTTAATCTCAAAATTCACGGTTTGTTTATTGGCAACATAACTCACTTCAAAATGTGGTTCACCACCTCTGTGAATCCATTGGTCAAAAAACCAATCGTAATTCATTCCCAATTTATCTTTTAGTGATTTTTGAAAATCCCAAGATTCCACATTTTTAAACCCATTAACGGTTAAGTAATGTTGAATAAAGCGTTTGAAATTATCATCACCTAATTGGTGTCTTAACATACTTAAAACAGCACTTCCTTTAGGATACAAACGAGTAGTTCCTCCTTTGGTGTGTCTTACTGGGAAATGGTCTTTTTCGCTTTGAGCTAAAGCTGAATTATGTTCACCTCTGACCCCCCATTGGTAAGCATCATCACCTTCTAACTCCTTGAAAAACAATTTTGGATAAAAAGTAGCAAAACTTTCTTGAAGCCAAACATCACTTCCACCACGGGCTGTAATTAAGTCGCCAAACCATTGGTGGGTAAGTTCATGGTGATTTACGCCCATGTAATTTCTGTCTTTAAACCCGCGGGCATCAGTTGTAAAAAAATCACCAAAAATCGTTGCAGAAGTATTTTCCATTGCTCCGTATAAGAAATTTTGAACCATTACCTGAGAATAAGAACCCCAAGCATAAGGAGTACCCGTTTCATCTTCCAAATGTTCTATCATTTTTTCAGTATGTAAACTGGTGTAATGAACACGGTCTTTAAATTCAGGATAATACCAAAATTGAACTGGCGTTCCACGTTTGGTTGTAGTCGCTTTTATTTCATAGTTACCTATAGCCAACATTAACAAGTAGCCTGCATGAGGTTTTTCCATTGCATAATGCCAAGTAGAAGTTCCATTACCATTGTCTTTTACAGACATTTGCTTACCATTAGACAATACTTTGTATGGATTAGGCATCGTTGTTACTGTTTCTGTAATAAATTTATCACCCATGTCGTCGTACATTGGTATCCAATGTCTGTTATCAATGCCTTGACCTTGAGTCCATATTTGTTTACGGATATAATTAATATCCGCAGTTCCTGTATTTTCTGGTTGATTCCAACCAATAAAATAAATTCCTTTTTTAGGTTTTGCAATGTAAGTAAAAGTAATTTGGTGTTTTTCATCCCAATTTAAAGACTTAGCAAACTTAACAACAACACCTTCTTTGTTAGAATAAAAACTAAGGGGCGTATTATCAATAGTAGCGGTTAAAATTTGAATACTTGGGGCATTAAAAAACAAAGTATCTATACCATTTTGTAAAGTTGTGAATTGGTGCGTTACTTTTCCATTCACTTGAGCCAATTTTGTTTCGAAGCTAACTTCTACACGCATGTGTGTTATATCTACACTGTGATTTCGTTCGGCTGCATCAGGATCAGCTAAATAATGAATGTGAGGAACCTCAGTTTGTGCAAAAGCTGCAAGTGAAAAAACCGATAAAATGAATACTAAAAATTTTGCCATTTATTTGATATATAAAGGGCAAAAATAAGGAAATTAATTGAATGACGAAATTAGCTTAACAATGGTTTTACTTTGCCATCATTTTGGCAATGTATTTGCCCAAAATATCAAACTCAATATTCACCAAATCGCCCACTTTTAATTGTTTAAAAACAGTATTTTCATAAGTATAGGGGATTATAGCTACTGAAAAAGACTGATCTTTACTATCCACTACTGTTAAGCTTGTTCCATTGACACAGATAGAGCCTTTTTCTACAGTAATATAATCGCCCTGATAAGTAAAAGTATATTTCCAACTGCCATTCTCGTCGAGAATATGAGTACAAACAGCGGTTGTATCCACGTGTCCTTGAACAATATGACCATCAAAGCGACCGTTGGCGGGCATGCATCGTTCTAAATTTACCAATGTTCCAATTTGCCAATGTTTAAGATTCGTTTTATCCAAAGTTTCCTTAATAGCCGTCACTTGGTGCTCGTGTTGATTGACTTCAATAACTGTTAAACAAACACCATTGTGTGCTACACTTTGGTCAATTTTTAGCTCATTGCTAAACGAAGATTGAACCGTGTAAGTCACATTATTTTGATGACTATTGATATCGGAAATAGTTCCAACTGTTTCTATAATTCCTGTAAACATTTGATTGCAAAATTAACGGATTTGAACCTAGAGTTTATTATGTATTTTAAAAATTGGCAACAAGTCTGACATTCAACAATCTTCCTGTTAAATAATTGGGAACCCCTAAGGTGTTATTATTAAAATCTTTAACCCAAATATAAGAGATCACATTGTTAATTTGAAGTAAATTATAAACATCGACACCTACCCATAATTTGTCAATGTTTTTGGGTTTTAACTTAGTGCGTTTCCCTCCGATAATGACTTTACTAAACCCAATATCCACCCTTTTGTAAGAAGGAATTCTGTACGCTTCAATATAACGAGCATTCCCTCCTAAATAATAAGGCAAACTTGAACCAAAATTAAGCATCAGGTGCATTCTGTAATCGGGATTAGTTTTCAATTCGTCTTCAAACATAACAGAGGCACTTACTCTTCGGTCTGTTGGTCGACGTAATATAGCACTTTCGGTAAGAACGCTATCCTGGTTCATATATCTAATAATTTCATCTGTTTTCAGGATACTAATTGTAAACCAATTTTCAAGTCCTTTGATAAATTGACCATTGATTCTTGCATCCAATCCTGTGGCATAGCCACGTGCTGTATTGTCGCCATAATATCTAATTCTTACATTGTCCAAAACATATGGGACCATGTAATCCAAATGCTTGTAATACGCTTCTGCAAAAAATTTAAAAGGTCGTCCAAATTTTTTGAATCCAAATTCAATTCCCGCCACAGAATGAATACTTCTTTGGGCTTTAAGATTAGTATTGACCAAACCATTAAACTGACGCATTTCACGATAAAAAGGGGCTTGGTAATAATATCCAAAAGCCGCTTTTAACAATATATTTTTTTTAAAGACAACAGTATCCTTACTGCTTTCAGATTGTTTGGCATTATAGGGTTTATTAGGCTCAAAATACAGCTGAACACGCGGGGAAAAAAGAGATTGTTCATTTAAACTAGAATATAAAAAGCGACCTCCACCCACTACAGACCACTGATTGTACTTACCAAAGCCTTGATGAAACTGAGTAAATGCTGAAATTCTATCATTGGAAATACTAGTTCTAGAGGCTATGTATTCTACTAATTTTACTTCAGTTAATGAAGCCGTAAAAGGATTGACATTATAACCACTTGAGTCATTGTAGCGCCATTCTTTAAAACGATCTTGAATGATTTCTTTTTGATATTTTAACCCCCATAACCATTTGGCATTATGACTTAATATTTTAAGCTTTTTAGTACCTTGCAAACTGGCATTTATTACATTAAAATTTAAATCATTTCGGGCGTGATTGATAAAATAACCAAGACCCAACAAATTTCTTACTGTACCAAAGCCTGATGAACCAATATTATTATTGACATCATAAATTTCATAAGCGCCTTGTATATCAAAATGTTCTTTTTCGGAAGAGGTATAGGCAGAAACGATGAATTTAATTTCATTTCTGTATTTATTTTTAACTAGAGATAATGCCCCCATTACACTGTTATAATCCACTATTTCTTGACCATCCAACCCTATTCTAAGTCGAAGCGCACTTTGTAATGTTCCAAAAGAAGTTTCTTGAAACTCTGGTTCGAACCTAAAACGATTTTGGGCATAGTTAACCAAAAACTCCAGACGCGTAAATCGGTTGAAATGATAAGTCATTAACGATTGCAAATCACCGAATCTTGAAACATACAACCCTTGGGCATCTAATGAATTCAATACATTTTTATTGGCTCTGTATCTTCCTCCTATAAGAAAAGACGCTCTTATTGAATCCTTGCTACCTACTTTTTTTTTGGCTTTTAATATGCCTTCCGTATAAAAAGAAGACCCTAAAATTCCCAATTGGAAACCAGAAGCAAAACGGGTGGGAGAACGATATCCAACATCGAGCACAGAAGAAAGTTTATCTCCATATTTGGCTTCGAAACCACCGGCAGAAAAAACCAAATTATTGACCATATCAGGGTTCACAAAACTTAATCCCTCTTGTTGACCACTTCTTACCAATTGTGGTCGATATACCTCAATATCGTTTACATAGATTAAATTTTCATCATAGCTACCTCCCCTTACGTTGTATTGAGAGCTCAATTCGTTTCCAGAGGATACACCAGGCAAAGACTTTACATAATCCAAAAAATCACCCGTAATACTTGGGCGTGAATCCATGGGTTTTATTATTAAAATAGTGCCATTTACCTCCTCTTTTCTTACTAATTTGGTGAACCCACTGATTTCGACTGTATCTGAACCCAATACAATATTTAGTTCAAAATTTTCATCAGAATACAATTTCGGAATATTACTAAGTTTGTCATTGTATCCCATTAATTCAAACTTTAGCGTGTTTTTTTTACCCAATTGATAGGGAATTTTATAGGCCCCAAAGCTGTCAGAAATAACAACAGACTGATTGCTTAAATTAGTGATTTTAACTCCAGATAATTTTTGATTTCTTGTATTATAAACTTTACCAAAAATGAAAGATTGGGCATTGCTAGTGATGGCAAAAAACAAAAAAATATTAATTATCCAGAGTTTCAAAGGTATGCTTTTAACGAAGGTAATTACAAATTATTGTTTGATAGACGAAATAGTGACACTTGGATTTTCGGAGTTAAAAACCGTATTTCCAGCAACCAAAACAGTGGCTCCTGCGCCTATCAATTGTTTGTAATTTTGTAAGGTAACACCACCATCAATTTCTATTTCAAAATTAAGATTGTATTGGCGTTTCATTTCATTTAATTTCTCAATTTTACGGTAAGTATTTTGTATAAAAGACTGGCCACCAAAACCAGGATTAACACTCATTAAACAGACCAAATCAATATCCCCTAAAACATCTTCCAATTGTTGGATACTTGTATGCGGATTAATGGCCACACCCGCTTTCATTCCTGCTTGTTTGATTGCCTGAATGCTTCTGTGCAGATGAGGACAAGCTTCGATATGAACGGACAATAAATGGGTGCCATAGTCAGCAAATCGGTTAATATAACGGTCGGGCTCTACAATCATTAAATGCACATCCAATGGTTTTGAAGCGTGTTTTTGGAGCGA
>JBILJV010000086.1:0-7224 GCA_044377005.1 Bacteroidia bacterium | reverse complement strand
CCTGTAGTTTATATTTTAAATGATAATGGTGTATGTCAAGCTTACGTTGGTGAAACCATAGATACTAATTCTCGAATCTTTACACATTTACAAACACCAAGCAAAAGCCATTTGCAAGAAGCTCACTTAATTTCCAGTAGAAAATTCAATAAATCGGTGACGTTAGATATTGAATCCAATTTAATAAAATATTTACATGCAGATGGAAAATACAAATTATTAAATGGCAATTTAGGATTGGTAAATCACTCTTATTATCAAAGAGATGAGTTTTATTGGGATATGTTTAAAAATATTTGGAATGGTCTTATTAGTAAAGGAATTGCCAAGCATAGTTTAGAACATATCTCAAATAGCGATTTGTTTAAGTATTCTCCCTATAAGACCTTGTCTGCCGACCAAAGAAAGAATTTGATGCTTATAATTGACGCATTACTTTCTGAAAACAAAAAAACAGTATTGATAGAAGGCGGTGCAGGAACAGGTAAAACAATACTAGCTATTTTTCTTTTTAAGTTAATGCTAACTTCTGATGAAGATTTTAATTATAGAGAATTCGGAGAAGACGAAAAAGTATTTATAGACAAAGTAAAAAAGTTAAAAATAAAGTTTCCAAATCCTAAAATGGGTTTGGTCATAGCAATGGGTTCATTTCGAAAAACTATTAAAAAAGTTTTTAAAAATATTAATGGCTTAAATGCTAATCTTGTTATTGGTCCTTCAGATTTGGAATATGAATCATATGATATTCTCTTTGTGGACGAATCTCATCGTTTGAGAAAAAGGGTTAATCTTGGCCCGTACTTCGCAATTTATGATAGGGTTTGTAACGCACTTAAACTTGATAAACTTAATACTTCGGAATTAGCTTGGACTCAATTAAGGTCAAATAAAGTATTATATTTTTACGATGCTAAACAGTCTATAAAACCTTCTGATGTTGATGCTGTTGATTTTGAAAACTTAAAAAATGCATCTAACTCTATAAATGTCAAATTACATTCGCAGTTTAGAGTAAAAGGAGGCAATGGATTTGTTGATTTTGTAAACAATTTATTAGACAATACTTTTAAGAATAAAGAGTTCAAATACAACGATAGCAATTATGACTTGTTGCTATTTGAGAATTTTTCAGATTTCGTTAATGAACTCAGAAAAAAGAACGAAAAACATCAGCTTTCTAGATTTATTGCTGGTTATGCATGGCCATGGATAAGTCAGAATGACCCTAGTGCATATGATATTGAAATAGAAAATATAAAACTAAAATGGAACTCAACTGCAATTGATTATATTAATTCTGATATTGATGCGCAAGAGGTAGGTTGTATTCATACTACACAAGGTTACGACCTCAATTATGCGGCAATAATTTTTGGTCCAGAAATAATATACAATCCAATATCAAAAGAAATAGAAATAGTTAAAGAAAATTATAAAGACAGAAATGGGACTGCAACAATTCGAGATATCGCAATACTTAAAGACTACGTAATAAATATATAGAAAACAATTATGCTAAGAGGTATACTAGGTTGTTATATTTATGCATGTGACGAAAATCTTCGAAATTATTTTAAAAAACATATCTATTTATTTAATGAAAACCGAAATCCAATTGTTGAATTATCTGAGTCAAAAGAAATTCAGTTGATTCCATTTGTAAATAGTGTGCCACTATATTCGTTAAAAGTTGCAGCAGGAGATTTGAAATTAAATGAAGAATTTCCAACTGAACAATTTATTATGGTTCCTGAAGGCGTTAGAATTACAAAAGACCATTTTGCATGTAAAATAATAGGTAACTCTATGAATAAAATAGTGCAAGATGGTGAGATAGGATTATTTAAATGGTACGAAGGAGGCAGTAGAAACGGTTTAATGGTAATTGCAGAATGTACAAATCTTCAAGATTCTGATTATAGTTCTTGTTATACTTTTAAAGAATATCATAGTCAGAAAGTTGTCACTGAAGAAGGTTGGCGTCATGAAAAAATTATACTTAAACCAAAATCATATGACCCCTCATATCAAGATATTATAATAGATCCAGAATCAATATATGATAGACCAATTAAGATAATAGGTATATTCGAAAGAGTAATTGAACAAAATATATTCCTCTCATGATGCAGTATGCCTACACGCAAACCAAAGCTTCAAAAGACTATAACCTATCATTCCTTACCCTCCAACAACGCTTTGTACTCATCCTCTTGTTTGTCGTCCTCGTTCCAATGTTTTTCGCTGTCGTTTTGTGGTCCCTTGTTTCGGTACAAAACCGCTAACACAATGCCTACCACAGCCCCTAATAAATGGCTCTCCCAACTGACTTGATTGTCTTGCGGAAAGACACCCCAAATTAATCCATTTTGAAACACCAAAATAATGAAAGCAACCACCATCAATTGTTTGTTTTTTCTGACCAAAGCACTGATTAAAATAAAAAATACCAAGGCATAAACCAAACCACTCGCACCAATATGAAAAGAAGGGCGTGCCAATAACCAAATAAGGAATCCACTGAGCAAATGACTAATGAATAACACTTGCTTTGCTATGGTTTTGTAAAAATAAAACAAACCAAATAAACAAGCTGCCATTGGCAAAACATTGGCACTTAAATGTGAAACATTGGCATGTAAAAAAACGGTTGTAAAAATCCCTAAAATGTATTTTAAGTGACGAGGATACAAGGCCAAAGTGGTTTCAATTTCAGGAATATTAACTTGCACAATGTACACGACTATAACAAGAAACAGGTAAATGATTGGCCATATAAATTGAGTTTTAAACATGTGTTTGTAGTTAAACATTGGCAATTTAAAATAAAAAGCGCACTTTTGAATGAGAAAATACAACAGTCAACATGTTCATTCAAAATATAAAATTGATACGACCACTCAATCTACTCATTATAGCCGCTACCATGCTTGTGGTATTACTGAAATACTCGCCTGAGGTGGATGCATACTATTGGTTAAAAATGGTTTATTTAATTTTGCCTGCCGTATTAACAGCGGCTGCCGGTTACATCGTCAACGATATTTACGATGTTAACACCGATATGATTAATGCCCCTGAACGCGTTATCATCGGCAAAACCGTTACCCGAAAACAAGGTTTTATTGCCTATTTTGTGTTGAATGTGGTTTCTTTACTTGTTTCTTACCAACTCAATGAATCTTATTTAATCGTCAATTTATGCATCATGACGATGTTGTTTTTGTATGCACAACAACTCAAAGGAATGCCATTGATAGGTAACTTAATAGTAGCGCTTTGCAGTGCTGCGGTGGTGGCTTGTTGTATTTTACTAATTTCCTTTAAAACCAAAATCGGCCTTTTAAACTTTACCGGTTATATCCTGTTTGCTTTTTTAATTTCATTGATCAGAGAAATTGTGAAAGACATGGAAGATGCTGAGGGCGATAAACAGGTTGGGCACAAAACCTATCCAATCCTTTTTGGCAACAAAGGGGCTAAAATTATTTGTTACGTTTTTGCAGGTATCGAAACCCTCTTTTGTGGCATCTACAGTGTTTTGGCTTGGGGAGTTGCCATGTATATTCCTGCTATTGTAATGGCAATCATCACCATGGCTTTGTTTTATTTTATCAATTTACTCTCTAAAGCCAAAGAAAAAAAAGACTTCCATTACTTGAGTCAATTTTTGAAAGTGCTTATTCTTATTGCCGTTCTTAATTTAATTTTTACCTAATGCAACACCCTCCCTATTTTCCTTATAAAATATTACTCGCCTCGCAAAGTCCACGCAGACAAATGCTCTTGAAAGACAGTGGTTTTGATATTGATTGTATTAAAATTGATGTCGAAGAAACTTTCCCTTCTTCACTAAAAGCGGAAGAAATTCCTGTTTTTTTAGCGCAAAAAAAAGCAGCTGCTTATAAAGCAACTATTCATCAAAACGAATTACTTGTAACCGCAGATACTGTAGTTTGGCTTGAAAATGAAGTGCTAAACAAACCTTTGACTTTACAAGAAGCCAAAGCAATGTTAATGAAACTTTCGGGCAAATGGCATCATGTTTATACGGGAGTGTGCGTAAAAAGTCAAGAAAAATCAATCGTGTTTTACGACGAAAGCAAAGTGTTTTTCAATGCGCTTACTGAGTCACAAATTGATTATTACTTACAACATTACCGCCCTTTAGACAAAGCAGGCGCTTATGGTGTGCAGGAATTTATTGGTTTAATAGGTATCCAAAAAATAGAAGGCTGCTACTACAATATCATGGGTTTTCCTGTTTCCAAATTCATCCATGAAATAGAAAAAATGAATGTAATGCCACTAATTTAAAACAAAACGTGTCTTATAACAACATGATTAAAAAAATTACGCTCGTTTTACTTTTCTTCTCTTACACTTTTTCAGCTTGGGCACAACCATGTTCAGTTCGGTTTGCAAGCATTACAGAAAACAGCACAAAAAGCACTTGTAATTACAAGGCTTTTGATTTTACATTAACAGGAGGCACACCTCAGTCCTACAAATGGTACTATGGTGATGGGAACAATTGCACTTGTAACAAACCCAAAAACTTTTATACGGCCAATGACACCTTCACCTTAATTGGGATTGTGTATGATGCCAACGGATGTGCCGATTCTGTCTTTAAACAAGTGATTATTCAATGTGACAATCCGTGCGACCTAAGTGAAATTGGCATTTATTCAGCCGATACCTTAAGTTACAGTTGCAATGAGATGGAATTTAATGCCATAGTTAGTCAAAACACCGAAAAACTGACTTGGTATTTTGGCGATGGCGATTCTTCAAACAATGCTTTTGAGGTGCATGAATATACTGAAAATGGCGATTATGAGGTCTTTGTTATTGTAAAAGATGACATAGGATGCGCAGATACCGCTCAATTCACTGTTAATATTAATTGCGCAAAAGAGGACACTTGTGCTTTTAAAATTACATCCATTGACACAAGTTCTGGTTCCGATTGCTTAACTAAAAACTTTAAATTGAAAGCCAATGAAACTATTCAATCCTCTATTGTATCTATGGGTGATGGCAACTCGTTGATTAATCAATCCAACTTCAGTTACAAATACAACGACACAGGGAAATTTAAAGTAAAAGCAATAGCACTAAACAACAAAGGTTGCAAAGACTCCATGTCTATAAATATAGCAGTGGCATGCCCCAAGGAAAACACGAACATCACTGATGCAGCCATCGAATCAATGTTAGTGCAACATTTGCCTCAATTGCAACAATTAAGTATTAGCAGCTTCTCCCAATGTGAAGTAACCATTTTGAATAGCTTTGGCGGAAAAGTTCTACAACAAAATTTTGATAAGGGCTTACATACCATGGATTTACACTCTTTACAAAGTGGATTTTACGTTGTTTACTACAAAAATGAAAAGGGAATTGTAACAAAGAAAAAAATCATTCATAGCATTGTGCGATAGAACAATCGTTGAGAACAAGCTTTGAGAACGAATATATTCAATTCGATTAATAACTTAACACTGGTCTGAGCCACTTTTCAATCTCAACCACTGACTTATTTTTTCGCATTGCATAATTTTCAATTTGGTCTTTGTTAACTTGTCCTACTCCAAAATAACGCGATTCAGAATGGGCGAAATAAAAACCAGAAACAGAAGAAGCTGGATACATGGCATAACTCTCTGTTAATTCCACTCCTATTTTATCATTGTTCAGTAGTTTAAATAATTTCTCTTTTTCGGTATGGTCGGGACAGGCAGGATAGCCTGGAGCGGGTCTTATTCCTTGGTACTTTTCAATAATCAAATCTTCTATACTCAATTGGTCTTCTTGGGCATAACCCCAATAGTTGGTACGAACCAATTGGTGCAATTTCTCTGCAAAGGCCTCAGCCAATCTATCAGCCAATGCTTTGAGTAAAATGCTGTTATAATCGTCGTGTTGGGCTTCAAAACGCTCCAAATGTTGTTCAATGCCCAAACCAGCAGTCACTGTAAAAAATCCCATGTAATCGTTTTTACCGAGGGTTTTAGGTGCTATAAAATCTGCAAGAGATAAATTAGAAACAGAAGCTGCCATTTTTCTTTGTTGTCTTAAAAAACAAAAAGTTTCAATTTTATTGCCTTGTAGGTCAAAAACTTCAATATCATCGTCATCAGCGTTTGCAGGCAAAAGTCCCCAACTTGCGTGGGCCGTCAACCATTTTTCACTGATGATTTGGTCCAACATTTTATTGGCATCTTCATACAATTTACTTGCCTCTACCCCAACAACTTCATCTTTCAATATCGCTGGAAACTTACCCGCCAATTCCCACGTTTGGAAAAACGGAGTCCAATCTATGATTGGGCGCAATTCGTTTAAATCAAAACCATTCAAATAATGAATGCCTAATTGTTGTGGAGTTTTAATGTCAGAAAAATCGAGCTCTTTTTTGTTTTTAAGAGCCTCAGAATAAGTTAATAGTTCCTTAGCCGCTTGTCTTTTGGAGTGGTCTATAGCCATTTGTTCATATTCCAAGCGAATGGAATGCGAGAACGCACCCTTTTGATCATCACTTAAAAGAGCTGAAACCACAGGAACCGATTTAGATGCATCTAAAACGTGAACCACTGTTCCGCTGTATTGCGGTGCTACTTTAACTGCCGCATGAATACGACTTGTGGTTGCGCCACCTATTAACAATGGAATTTTAAAACCTTCTTTTTCCATTTGTTGAGCCACCACCACCATTTCATCCAAACTTGGGGTAATTAAACCACTTAATCCTATAACATCTGCTTTTATTTCTCTGGCTTTAGCTAATATTTTTTCAGGTGGTACCATTACACCCATATCTACTATTTCGTAATTATTACAAGCCAATACAACCCCAACAATATTTTTGCCAATGTCATGTACGTCGCCCTTAACGGTTGCTAACAATATTTTTCCTTGACCTTTTTGGTCGCTAAGTGTGGTTTCATTGGCTGCCAAAGCACGGTCTTTTTCGGCTTGTAAAAAGGGCTCTAAATAAGCCACCGCTTTTTTCATCACCCTAGCACTTTTCACCACCTGTGGCAAAAACATTTTACCACTTCCAAACAAATCACCTACCACATTCATCCCTGCCATCAAAGGACCTTCAATCACTTGTAAAGGCAATTTAAAAGACTTTCTAGCTTCTTCTGTGTCAACATCTATAAAATCGGTAATTCCGTTGACTAAAGCGTGTTTTAATCGTTCCTCAACTGA
>JBILJV010000085.1:0-7283 GCA_044377005.1 Bacteroidia bacterium | reverse complement strand
TTGAAACAAGAAGAGATACTATACAAAGAAAAGACAGTATCGTTTCTCATTTATTCAGTAAAGCCAATACTCATCCTATCTTATTAAGAACTCAAACTAAAAAAGGTTGCTACCACGATACATTTATGATTGTGGAAGTATTACATTCTCCTAATAGTCAGTTTGAATTTACACAAAAAGACACCTGTTTTGCTTCTAATCAAATACAATTAAAAAACAATACCATTATCAACAAGGATTATCATCAAAGGTACAGATGGCGATTCAGTGATGGAAACAATTTGAGTAATAACAACCCTGGACCTAGAAAATATGCTGATACTGGTAAATACAGTATTCAACTTATTTACGACAATAACAATGGTTGTTCGGACACTAATACTCAATTTGTAAATATTAAACCCAATCCTGATGCTAATTTTAGTTTTGTTTCAGGTATCTATTGTGCTTTAGATTCTATAAAATTCACTGCCAATACCAGTTCCCCTTATTTGCCTTTAACACATGTATGGAATTTTAGTGATACTAGTAACTTAAAGGGAACTGTCGTAAATAAGAGCTTTGCAAGATTCGGCACTTTTAGAATACTTTTAAAATCTACTACTGTAACAGGTTGTTCGGACACTATCAGTCAATCTATTTTTGTAAATGGTACCCCTCTTGTTGATTTTGAAATTAACAATGATACCCAATGCTTATTCGGTCATCAATATAACTATACTAACAAAACCCGATTTAAAAACACCCTTCAATATGAATGGAATTTAGGTGATAATACGACTTCATCTGATAGTAACATTTTAAATAAAACTTATTCCAAAGACTCAACCTATAACGTTCGTCTAAAAGCTACTACAAATGTTGGTTGTTTTGCTTCGGTTACCAAACCAGTTTACTTAGGAAAATATCCAACAGCTGCATTTAATATCATTGACAATGAACAATGTTTAAGAAATAACTCTTTCGATTTTGTTAATCAATCTACTATCAATAAAGGCATTATTGCTAATTACGATTGGCGATTGGGCGATATGAGTAGTTCTAATTTAAAAGATATATTCAATAAACAATATTTAAGCGATGATACATTGTCCGTGGAATTGATAGTAAGTTCTGATTTAGGTTGTAATGATACTATTCAAAATAGAATAGTTGTTTATCCTCAACCTAATGCACAATTTACAGTTAATAAATTACAACAATGTTTCAATGAACAAGCTTTCAATTTTATTAATACTTCATTTATTAAAAACGAAACGCTTCAATACACTTGGCATTTTGGTGACAATTCAACATCAACCATAAAAGACCCATCAAAAAAATACAATCAAACTGGTCAATACAATGTCAGCTTGATAACCCTTTCACAAAACAATTGTGTTGACACTTCAGATGTAAGTAATTTAGTTGTAGATTATAGTCCTGTTGCTAATTTTAGTATTGATAAAAACCAACAATGTTTTAAAAACAACGCATTCAATTTCACTAATAGCAGTCAATTAATGCAAGGCAGTATTACTGATTACTTGTGGAGCATGGGTGATAATAACACAATAAACACCGCAAATATTTCTAAATACCGTTATTTTTCTGAGGATACTTTCGATGTTTCATTGGTTGTAAAAACAAACAAAAATTGCTTTGACACTATAAGCAAAATGGCTGTCACTTTTGCACAACCAAACATTCTATTTAACATTCCAAACGATACCCAATGTTGGCAAAACAATACTTTTATATTACAGAACAAAACAAAATTAAAATATGGAATCTTAGTAAATCGTTGGTCATTTGGGGACAATACTTTCTCTAACCAATACCAACCCAACGAAAAAAGATATCCTAATACTTCTGCTTCATATACAGTAAAATATATTGTAAACACAGAACATGGATGTATAGATTCAGCAACGACTGAAGTACATTTATTGGAACGTCCTGTCGCTAAATTTTCTATTAATGATAGTATTCAATGTTTTAACACTCACAATTATTCATTTAAAAACAACACCACCTTTAGTGTTTTAAATACATTAAGCTATAATTGGGATTATGGCAATGGCGTAAAAAGTAGTGGTATTCAAGCACTCCCAGCAAATTACCCAACTCCTGATTTTTACCCAATTCAGTTAATTGTTTCTTCGTCATTAACCAATTGTTATGATACCAGCTCTCAAATTATTGTTGTAGCGCCTATGCCTCAAGTTGATTTTACAATCAACAAAGATTCACAATGTTACTTTAATCACAACTTTATTTTCAATAATACCAGTTTGGTTAAATTTGGAAGTTTGAGTCATAAATGGTTATTCGATGATGGCACATCTCAAACAAATACAGATGCCACCAAAAAATACAATCAAGAAAATTACTCTAAAGTTAAATTGATTTCAGAAAGCAATTACAATTGTATCGATTCAACACAAAAAATAACTGGATTCTATGCGACTCCTCTTGCTGATTTTAATATCAACGACGATATACAATGTCTTAATAACAATCTTTACAACTTTAACAATAACTCACAACTTAGCAGAGGAACATTTACTCAAAATTGGTTAGCCAGCGACGGTTCTATTTCCAATAATCTTAACTTCAACAACAAAACATTTACAATTAATGACACTCAATCCGTTCAGTTAGTTGTAATTACCAATAAAGGCTGTACTGATACTATTATTAAAAATGTTTACATTGAAAAAGACAAAAATTTTAATATCAATATTCTATCAGACCTTGAGCAATGTGTCCGTCAAAATATATTTGGATTTTCATTTAGTAAAAATCTTTCAAAAATTAATATCCAACAATTGAAATGGAACATGGGTGATGCAATAGAATATAACACACCTAATGTTCAACACAGTTACTCTAAAGACAGTCAATTTTTGGTTCAGTTAATTATTAATACAGACAATAATTGCAAAGACACAAGCTCTGTTTTAGTGACAACACATGTTCATCCAAAAAGTAATTTCTCTACTGAATCAGTTTGTTTCCCTGAACCAAATGAGTTCACAAATTTATCAAATATTAAAAAAGGTACCATTGATAAAAATGAATGGACGATGGAAGATCTTACTCAATACAGTAGTTTTGAGCCATCACATCGTTTTAAATCTGCAGGACTTTACAATGTCAAATTAATATCAACTTCTGATTTTGGTTGTACTGATACGATGTCAAAAATACAAGTTGCATTGGTTAAAGAAAAACCTTTGGCTTCTTTTAGTTTTACACAATTGAAAACAATTGTAGCTGATGAAACTAGACTTCAAATGCAAAACCAGTCTTCTCTTAACTCTAATTCATTTATTTGGCAGTTATACTCTCAAGGAATAAATACTGACAAAAACCCTATTGTTTCTTTCCAAGATACTGGCAACTACCCTATAACTCTTGTGGCATTTACAAAAGATGGTTGTAGCGATACATTAACTAAATATACAGGAAGTATATTCCCTGATTTCAATATTTATATACCAAATGCATTTAGCCCTGACAACAATAATAAAAATGAAGTATATAAAGTAGTAGGTAGTAAGTATGTTTACAAATTCAAAATGTCAATCTATAACAGATGGGGTGAAAAAGTATTTGAAACCACTAATATCAATGAAGGTTGGGATGGCAAATACAAGGGTTCTGTTTGTATGGAAGGCAATTATTTAGTAAAAATAGATGCTGCACCTTTCAATGGTCCATTTAGAAGTTACGAGCAAGCTGTTCTATTGTTGCGTTAATTTTCATTATATAGTAAAAAAGACTTATTTTCGCTTTATGAATTGGGATTGTAAAATCTAATCCTACTTACATTGCAGTTTCTTCATCAATGAGAATAGCAAAACCTAGTTCTGACCCCTGTTACCAAAGGCTTTATACTCACTTTTCCCTTCAACATCTCCATAGGTTTACCTTTTTTACTACTCTTTAATAATGAATACATTATGATAAAATTAAAATTTACCCTACTATTAGTTGTCATTTTTCAATTAACAATGGCAAACGGACAATCAAGTTACTTTCCCCCTCTTACTGGAAACAATTGGGACACTCTTTCACCACGTTCCTTAAGTTGGTGCAATGAGAAGATTGATAGTTTGTATCAATATCTTTCTTCACAAAACACTAAATCATTTATTTTACTTAAAGATGGTAAAATAGTTTTAGAAAAATATTTTGGCACCCATACACAAAACGATGCATGGTATTGGGCCAGTGCTGGCAAAACATTAACCGCAACTATGGTTGGTATTGCACAGCAAGAAAACTTTCTGAATATTGATGATACCTCCTCTAAATATTTAGGGAAAGGATGGACCTCTTGTACTCCTCAACAAGAAGGGAAAATAAGCATCAAAAACCAACTGTCTATGACCACCGGTTTGGATGAAGGTGTTCCTGATCACTTTTGTACTCTTGATACTTGCTTAAATTATAAAGCTAACTCTGGAACAAGATGGGCTTATCACAATGGACCTTATACGCTTTTGGATAAAGTGATTGAAAATGCAACTGGCACTACCTTAAACAATTATACCACCCAAAAATTAAAATCAAAAATTGGAATGACGGGCTCTTTTATCAAGGTTGACTACAACAATGTATATTTCAGTACGGCTCGAAGTATGGCTAGATTTGGTTTGTTGATGTTGAACAAAGGCAAATGGAATGGCAATGCCGTATTAACCGATACTAACTATTTTAATGAAATGACAAATACTTCTCAATCAATAAATCTTTCATACGGTTATTTGTGGTGGCTTAATGGTAAACAATCTTTTATGGTGCCGCAGTCACAAGCAGTTATTAACAGCATGTTAAGCCCAAATGCACCTAAGGACAATATTTCTGCACTAGGTAAAAATGGACAATTTATTAACGTAACTCAAAACAACAAAATGGTATGGATTCGTATGGGTGATGCCCCAGACCAATTAGATGTCCCTTTTTTGTTAAATGATAAAATTTGGCTTTACATAAACCAATTAAATTGCAACAACACTTCTGTTAATCAACACACTATCAATAAAACAAAGATATACCCTAATCCTAGTAAAGGTTATATTAATATTGAATCGAACAATGAAATACAAAAGCTATTTTTATACAATAGTTTAGGACAGGAAATAACACAAATTGAGGTCAATGAACAATCTACAATTTTAAATTATAAAGAGACTAATGAAGCCCTTTTGGTTTTAAAAATCTTTTTTAAAAATGGTGATTCTTCGGTTCATAAAATCATAAATGAATAAAAAAATGCCGCTATAGTCAATAGCGGCATTATAACATTTTTTTAACTGTCTAAATTATTTTACAATTACCGGGAAATTGATTTCAACATCTGTTTCACCTTTGTCTGCTGAACCATCTTTAATACCAGGTTGGTGTTTTAGGCTAACCATTAATTGACCATTAGAAATACTTCCTGTCTTCCATTTTGTTAATAATCCTAACGGCAAATTTTTACTGTCTTTATCCGTAATTTGAATTGAAAGATTAGCTGCATTAATTTTGTAAACCAATAAATGTTCATCAGCTTCCTCTTTAATTTCCTCGGTGATGTCTTCAATAGGATTTTTAGATTCATCTAGCATAAAAACTGAACATAAATAAACCGCTTCACTTCTTAAACGAATAGTATCCAATTGTGTTGGAGGGTTTCCGCCTTCGCCATCCAAATCTTTGAAATAGAAGATTTGAATATTATTCGTAAGAGAATCTTTCAATTCTATTTTAAAAGTGGTGATAAGTTCACTTTCATTGTTAGGCTCATCATCTGGTTTAGGATCGTCTGATTTACAAGAAGAAAAACTAATTAAAAGGGTCGAAATAACGACCATAGATGCGAAAAATTGATTTTTAGATTTCATATTTATTATTATTTTTTGGTTTTTATATTGAGGGGTATGTTTAGTTTAAAAATAAAGTTTCTTCCCGGTTCGTCCACAAAATATCTGAAACGATTCAGATAGTCGCGGTAACGTGTATTGGTGATATTTAAAACTATCAATTGAATTTGGAAAGCTTGTTTGTAAACTACAAATTCATATTCCAAATTAGCATCAAAACGGAAGTAAGAAACTGGAGGTTCTTTAAAATCCATTTCTGGCAAAAGGCGTTTTTGCTGAGCCGTATATAGTATTTGGGGTTTTATTACCCATTTTTTATACTTATATTCTAAAGAAAAACGATTCGACATTGGGGGCATTTGATTTAAAAATCGAGAGGGCGTCAATTGATTTCCATAGAGTAAAAATGTTTGGTTATTCAACGCTAGGTTGGGGGATAATTCCACCTTTAACAAAGTATTAAGTCCATATATTTCAGCATTATATTGTTCATATTTAAAAACAGGAAACGCTCCTCTTATGGTTAATTGTGCTTGAGTATCTGGCACAAGATTGATGAAATTATTGATTCTTTTATAATATAATTCTGCTTCAAACTGGATTTTTTTGGAATGTATGTGATAGCTGACTTGTTGATTAAAAGAACGTTCAGGCTTTAAATTGGGGTCACCAACTTCTATGGTTGCTAAGCCTTGATGTAAGCCATTTACATACAACTCGTTGGGCATTGGTGGACGCCATGAACTAGATTGTGTTATCGTTAAAAAAGACAGTTTGTTTAATGGGGCTTTCATTTGCAAATGGTATGTAAAACCATTAAACAGCAATTCTTTAGTGGTTCGTACTCCCTGATTCCAAAGGTAAGCTTTGATTGATTTTACATCATTTCTTACAGCGGCTTCAAAATGCACTTTTTTAATGTCCCATTCAGTTATAAAGTAAGCTGCACCACTGTTGTGTACAAATCCAGGGATTACATAGCGACCAGAAAAAGCATTGGTTTGATGAAGCCCATAGACGCCTAATTTAAAATTGACATGGTGAAAGTCTTTCTTACTCCAAACCAAGTCAGTCATAGTTGATTTAATGAGGTAATCAAAGGAGGCGGCGGTATTGCTTAAATTAGTTGAACGTAAAATATCAAACTCTTGTCTGTGGTTTTGTTGATACGAAATTATCCACTCGAGTTTATTATTGGCATTGAACAGAAAATTCCATTTTTTCTTAAGCAACTGATGAGAAATGGACTGAAAAGGTCTGTTAATTTCATAAGAGAAAAACCCTTTATCCATTGGCTCATCTCTGTTTATTGCCAATTTCAAATCGGTCAGATTACCAATATGCGCTCCTTGGTAAATCCCTATTTTATTGTTAAAAAAGCTATAAAACAAATCGATCTTAACTTTTGTGGTTTGATAGGCCAACATA
>JBILJV010000030.1:0-25745 GCA_044377005.1 Bacteroidia bacterium | reverse complement strand
ACACCAGTACCTGCATAAGCCAAATGTCCGCTTTCTAAAGCAGCAATTAACGCTTTTTCTGAAACAGTTCCTCCTCTTGCGCAGTTGATAAGTCCTGCTCCTTTTTTCATCATAGATAACTCATTTTCATCAATGACATAACCTTGACCACCAGGAATATGCAAACTAACAAAGTCAGACTGTTTTAAAACATCTTCTTTTGAAATTGTTTTTACAGATTTTTTAATACTAGGAATCTGTGTATCGGGATGGAATGTAATTTCTACATCGTGTTCTTCAATCATTGGATCGTATGCCAAAACATTCATTCCTAAACCGAATGCGATACGGGCAGTTTCTCTTCCAATTCTACCAAATCCAATTAATCCCAAAGTTTTACCTTTTAATTCTGTTCCCTTTGAAGCTGTCTTTTTTAGTTCGTTAAATTGAGACATTCCATTTTCAGGCATTTCTCTATTGGTAATTTGCAATAAACGACAAATTGAAAACAAGTGAGCAAATACCAATTCAGCAACACTTGTACTACTTGCAGCAGGCGTATTCACCACTGCAACATTGTTTGCTTTTGCACTTACCAAATCAACATTATCTAGTCCAACTCCTGCTCTTCCAACCAATTTCAAATTGGGAATACCAGCTTCAATGATTGAGGCTGTTACTTTAGTCGCACTTCTAACCAAAAGAACATCAAACTCACTGATACGTGATGCCAAATCCTCTTGGGCAATTTTATTGGTTTCAACAAAAAAACCTTTGCTTTCTAATAAAATTTTGGCCGACTGATCGATACCATCATTTGCTAATATTCTCATTAATTTATGCATTAAATGTTCTCATTACGTTAACCAAAGCTTCAACACTTTCCATAGGAAGTGCATTGTACATACTAGCTCTATAGCCACCCACTGAACGATGACCTACTATACCAGAAATACCAGCGGCTTTCCAAGCTGCATTAAACTTTTCTTCCAAAGTTGTATCATTTAATAAGAAACAAACATTCATTTTTGAACGATCCTCAACAGCAACAGTACCAACAAACAAAGGATTTTGATCAATTTCGTTATACAATAAGTTGGCTCTTTCTTCAGCTCTTCTTTGCATTTCAGCAACTCCGCCTACTTTTTTAACCCATTTTAAATTTTGCAACATTGCAAAAATTGGAAATACTGGAGGTGTATTGAACATGGTTTCTGATTTAATATGAACCGCATAATTCATCATACTTGGAATTTGTCGGGTTACTTTTCCTAAAATATCTTTTTTTACAATCACGACTGTTACTCCTGCAGGTCCCATGTTTTTTTGAGCACCAGCATATATCAATGCAAATTTAGATACATCAACCGGACGGCTCAATATGTCTGAACTCATATCACACACCATCGGTACAGGACTTTCTGGGAATGATTGCATTTGTGAACCATAGATGGTATTGTTACTGGTACAATGAAAATAATCAGCATCTGTAGGTATAACATAATTTTTGGGAATGTAATTGTAATTTGCTTCTTCTGAACTCGCTACAACATCTACCGTTCCAAATAATTTAGCTTCTTTAATTGCATTTGCAGCCCAAACTCCTGTTTTCAAATAAGCACCTTTGTTTTCTAATAAGTTGTAAGCAACCATTAAAAATTGCATGCTAGCACCACCACCTAAAAACAAAATTTCATATCCTTCAGGAATATCCATTAACTCTTTAATTATTGATTGAGTTTCCTCAACAACACGAACAAATTCCTTACCTCTATGTGAAACCTCGAGTAGTGATAATCCAGTGCCTGAAAAATTTTGAATCCCTTCAACACATGCTTGAATTGCTTCTTGTGGAAGAATAGATGGACCTGCCGAAAAATTGTGTACTTTTGTCATTTAAAAAATATTTTTTTGCAAAAATAATCTAATATTGAAAAGTATAACAATGAAAGTTAAGAACAATTTATTATTACTGTCATTTTTATTAGTATTTTCTAAATTAAATGCCCAAGACAATCAAAATCAATCTGATTCTTCAACCAAACCCCGTTTTAAAGACCGCTTAACGTTTAATATTGGTGGAGGTTTAATGTTAGGAACGTTTACTAACATCAATCTTATACCTCAAATAGGATATAAAATTAAACCTAATTTGATCGCTGGTGTTGGTGCAAACCTTCAGTATATAAGAGACAATCGATTTTTTCCAAGTCAAGAATTTGTAGTATATGGTGGTAATTCTTTTGTTAGATACATTGTCAATAATCAACTTTTTTTACAAACAGAATATCAAAAATTATATTCTACCATAGGGAATGGCGATTATGTATTGGCTGGCGGGGGATTTACACCAAGTCCTTATTTCAGTATTTCAGCCTATTACCTCCTTTTATACCCTACTCCTAATATTTATGGACAACCATTTGTTGTTAGAGGAAGTTTCTTTTTTTAAAAACACCTTCTATGCTTAATCTTACCCAAGACCCAAAAATTTGTATCAAAAATCCTAATGATTTTAAACTTAACAATATTGATACCAATTATAAAGCTGGATTTTATACTGAATCTGAATTAAAGGACTTTATAAACTACTATTCTGAAAAAATTGCTGGGTTACAAGAAAAATTATATGTACAGGATAAGCACTCTGTTTTGTTGGTTATACAAGCCATTGACGCCGCTGGTAAAGACAGTTGTATTAAACATGTATTTACAGGGGTAAATCCACAAGGTGTTCATGTTGTTAATTTCAAACAACCTAGCAAAGAAGAGCTTGACCACGATTTTATGTGGCGTATTTATAAAAACTTACCCGAAAGGGGACTAATAGTGGTTTTTAATCGCTCACATTATGAAGAAGTGTTAGTAATCAAAGTTCATCCAGAGTATCTTTTAAATCAAAATATTCCAAATATCGAATCAATTAATGATATTAATGATAAATTTTGGGAAAACAGATACAACACAATCAATCAATTTGAAAAACATTTACACGACAATGGAACTATGATCATTAAAGTGTTTTTGAATTTAAGCAAAGAAGAACAAAAACATAGATTTATTGACAGAATTAAAACTCCCAAGAAAAACTGGAAATTCAGCTATGCTGATTTAAAAGAAAGAGAGAGATGGGATGATTATCAAATTGCGTTCGAAAAGATGATTAAAAACACATCCACAGACTATGCACCATGGCATATAGTCCCTTCTGACAATCAATGGATTAGCAGAGTAATTGTAAGTAAAATACTGTTAGAAAAGTTAGAAAGTTTAAATTTGAAATACCCCAAATTAAACGCTGAAGAAATGACTTTATTAAAGCAAGGTTTGCATGAACTTGAATCGGAATAGTTCTTATTTCACTGTTTTAAAATTACGGTATTCTCCTATTCGCCAACCGGATACTTTTTCAATCCAGTAAAGAATACTCTTCTTTAAACTCATTTTCTTTCTTTTTATGTCAAAATCAAATGTCCAATTTTTTTTAGAAATTCGGTCGAACATTATTTTTGGATGAATTCCCTCAAATTTTTTGAGTGAATCAATGGTAGAAAAATCAAATTCCAATTCATTCTTGTATTCTTTTTCCAAAAAATCGTCAGAATGCCATAACTTTCTTGCTTGTTTTAATTTTTCTAATTGCAATTTGGGATGTTTTACCCAACCATAATGATATACACTTGCTTGAGTTTGAGCTACAGATAACTTTTGATTATTCTGCTTTCTAAAACCTTGAGCGTCTTTGTATGAAAAAATTTCAGGCTTGTTTTTAATAATTCTTACTTCCCTTTTGTACCAAGCCCTACTGTCGGCTAAATAATCATAAGTTCCATAAAAATGATTGTATTTAAAAAGTAAACCATCAATATTTTCATCACTTTTATACAAATGCATCATTTGCTTAAGATGAACATAATCTTTTTCGTGAAAACATTCATCAGCTTGAATATAAATACACCAATTGGCATTGGGATTAATAGCATTTAAAGCTTTATTAGTTTCATCTGCCAATACTCTTCCTCCTTCTCTTAAGCTGTCATCCCAGATTGTTTCAATAATTTTTATTTTATCAGATTCTATCGTTTTAATAAATTCCAATGTTGAATCTTCACTTTTGCCAACAGCTACTATTACTTCATCGCACAAAGGCAATATTGACAAAATAGCCTCTTTAATGGGATAATCCGCTTTGACAACATTTCGGGCAATTGTAAATCCTGACACAAACATTATTCAAATTAACTAAGATTATTGGTATTTTCGTTTGACGGTTTTTAGAATAGATAGCATGTCAGTTTTCCATTTAGCAAAATGGTTAAATCGGCTCGACATGAATTCAATTAATTGAATATCAGTTGGCGTTTTTTTAAATTTTTCAATGTATGACTTCTCAATCATTTCCATGTAAATTTTAAAATCAAGCAAACATTCAAACCAATTTCTGTAAATAGCATAATTGGTGTTTGTTTTTCCAATGGCATATGTTTTCCTATTGCGAGGAAATCTCATACCACAGAGGTTAAAATGAGTAGTAGATAACCAACTGTAATGGTGGTCGTTACCACTTTCTTCAATTTTTATTGCAACAAATAAATGCGCACGATTTCCTATAAACTCTTTGGCGACTTTATAAAGTGTATCTGTTGAAGGAACTCTATTTAAACTTACAAAATCGATTAAATTACTATCTTTAGATATTTCAATACTATTTTGTGTAAAGTTGCTTGACTTTACACAAAGAAATTGAAAGATTAAAATCAATAATATGATAGCTTTTAGATTAATCAAATTAATAACAAAGATATTTTAACCCTTACTATGTTTATTAACAATTTATTGTCAGTCTTTTTTATTCCAAATATTTCAATAATTTTGTAATTCATTTATGTTTTGTAAAAAATTTGTCATTATCTCTTTTTTATTACTTAATGGTTTACTTTCTAACCATTTATTTTCACAAAATTTTACGATATCGGGTTTTGTAACAAATCAACAAACTGGAGACATAATAGTGGGTGCTTATGTGTTTTGTCCACAAATTGGTGTTGGTGCTGTAACAAATAATTATGGCTATTATGCTTTGAATATTCCCTATGGTACCAAAAACATCATGTATGTTCATGAAGATTACCAAGGCATTATTGACACACTAATCATTAACAGAAACCAAACAATTAATAAATCATTAATCCTATTGGATGAAGAAATAACTCAAATTGACCCTTTTGATAATCCTAATACAGAAATTATAGAGATAGACGATGAAAATGACACCTTTAAAGTAAAAAGAATTTATATTAAAAACTCTCAAAACATCAATGATTTAATTCAAAAAGTTTTAGAAACCAATTTCAAAACAATAGACCGAACAGAAAACGGTTTTATCAACATTTCTGGTCAGCAAATTAATAGTATGCCCTCTTTAGGTGGTGAAATTGATGTAACTAGGTCTGTAAAATTTTTACCAGGAGTAATGCCAGGGACGGAACTAAACAATGGAATGTATATTCGTGGAGGTAGTCAAGATCAAAATTTGGTATTAATGGATGGAGTTCCTGTATACAATATGAACCATCTTTATGGATTTTATTCTATTTTCAATTCTGAAACAGTAAATAGTATTAATGTTACTAAAAGTGGCTTTTCTGCCAAAAATGGTGGTCGTTTATCTGGTATTACCGATGTAGTTACCAAAGAAGGAAATACAGACAGAGTAAGAGGAATATATTTAAATAGTTTGGTGGCTTTGACACTTGATGTTTATGGACCGTTGAGTAAAGATGGTAGAACAACTTTTGCTATTTCTGGAAAACGTTCACATTGGGATTTATTTACAAGAAGTATTTCGGGCGATTCAAATAAATTGTGGTTCACTTTTTATGACTTTAATACAAAAGTAAGTCATCGTTTTAATGATAGAAGCAAATTAATTGTAAGTTTTTACAGCGGTAGAGACCGATTGTACACCTTAAACCAATCTACTGAGGATAACAATGGAACTAGAGTTTACAACCGATTTGACATAGATTTAAGATGGGGTAATTTTATTGGTTCTGTAAAATGGAATCGCACTCATAATCAAAAATTGTTTTCGAGTTTATCTTTGAATTATAGTCAATATCAGGCAAATTTTGGATTGGGAATAACCTCTATTATAGACAGTTCGATTTTTAGTGATAAAGCTTTATTTCAATATAAATACCGCAATTTCATTAGAGATATAAACCCCAAATGGGATTTTGAATATACATTAGACAAAAAAAATACCATTCATTTTGGTGCTTCAGCTTCTGCAAAACAATTTTTACCAAGTAGAGATGAAATCAATTATTACTCAAATGATGTTCTCGATAGACAAATTATAGATGGTTTTGATAAAAGTGTCAGAAATTTTGAATTGGCCGCCTATGCTGAAGATCATATCAATATTGACCAAAATTCAAAAATGTCTATTGGAATGAGATTGGTTAACTATTTTTATAAGTCAACAGTTTTTATAATGCCTGAACCTCGTTTGTCTTATAATAAAAAAATTCAGAATAAATATTCAATAAAAGCCAGTTATTCTATGATGCATCAACCATTGCATATGATGGCGAACAACTTAAATTCTGTATTTACCGACCGTTGGTTACCTGCTACCGACAGAATTAAACCACAAAGATCACAACAAATTACTTTGGGTATTGCACAAGCCTTTACAAATAATATAGAATTAACTATTGATGGTTATTATAAATGGTTAGACAGGGTATTAGAAACCAAAGAAGGTTTAAGTACTACAGGTACTGTAGCAACTGCAAAAAATTGGGAAGATGAAGTAATATTGGGGACAGGATGGTGTTATGGTTTTGAAGGAATGTTGCATAAAAGAAAAGGAAATACAAGCGGTTGGATTGGTTATAATTTATCTTGGGCCAAAAGAAACACTCCGGGTGTAAACAATGGAAATGACTATTACTTTCAATTTGATAGACGACATTACATCAACATTGTTCTTCAGCACCGCATTGATGATTATTATAAATTTAATATCAACATGGTATTCTCTACAGGAAATGTTCAATCTATTCCAACTGGTAAATATATAGGCAGTAATGGTAATATCATTTATGAGTATACAGAAAGAAACAACTACCGATTACCATACACTCTCCGATTTGATGTAGGTTTAGATAAAATTAAATCTGACGATATTTTTAACGAATCTGGATTTAGATTCTCCATTTATAATATTATGGCTAGAAACAATCCTGTTTTTATATACATAGACAATCAAGATGTAACCCAACCAGTAGCCAAACAAAGAAGCTATTTAATGTTTATCCCAGGCCTTACCTACTATATCAAATTTTAAAATGAAACCAAATTATTTAAATACAACTTTATTCGTACTAATTTCCTTATTTATTGTCTCTTGTGATAAAGAAGTAGAACTTGATTTACCACCTTACAAATCAAAAATTGTATTAATTGGTGAATTTAATAATTTTGAAACAATGGCTGTTAATGTAGGCAGAAGTATTCCTGTATTAACACCTGTAGACACAACTGGATTTGCCTTAGAAAATGTTACTATCAAATTTTATGAAGGAACTTTGTTGTTGGGAAAAGGTAGTTTTTTAAATAATCAATATGTATATAATTGGAAGCCTGAAGCAGGAAAAACATACATTATTGAAGCTTCTCATCCCGATTTTACCTCAGTAAAAGCGACTGTCAAAATGCCAAATGCTGTTGCATTTTCAAGTTCATATAAAGATTCTATTGGTATAGATGCTGAAGGTCTAAACATTGGGGAAATAACATTGAATATCAATGACAATAGAGCTGAAAAAAATTATTACCAATTGCTTATTAGATATTACAATGCTTCAATTAATGAATGGTTTCCTTTCGACTTTTCCTCCAATGATATTGTTTTCCTTAATAATGAAAAATACGACGATGGTAGTTATTTGTTTGGTGATAATACTTTCAATGGCACTCTAAAAACAATAAAACTAAATGTGCCCTTTGGCTTGGCTTTAGGAAGCCCCAAATTTGAAGTTTCTCTAAAAAGTATTGATGCAGTTTATTACGAATACATCCAAAAAACTAATAGAGATGATCAAAATCTAAACCAAGCTTTTATTAACCCTGTTATTCTTAACTCAAATGTAGAAAACGGTTTGGGGTTTGTTGCAGGAGTTTTAAACCGTAGAGATACTATCAGATAAATGTCATTTTTTTTCGACAACACACTTAATTTAACAAAAATTTCATTTTACTAGCGCATGAAATTTATCTTGACTTTTTTTGTTTTCTTAAACTATTTTCACATATTGGCCCAAGTAGGTGGCAAAGGAACCTATTCTTTTTTAAATGTTCCCGTTTCTGCTAGAACTTTAGCTTTAGGAAGTAATTTTCTTTCTTCTGATTATAATAACGATCCAAGTTTAGCTTGGAATAATCCTTCGATTTTAAATCCAAAAATGCACCAACGGGTTTCTGTTTCATATCACAACTATGTAGCAGATATTAACTCTGGATTTTTTACTTATGCTAGACATTTTAAAAATAAAGGAACTTTTAGTGTAGGAGTCAATTATTTAAGTATGGGCAAATTTGATGGTTACGATCCTGCCGGAATCTCCACTGGCACTTTTACTGCCAACGACCAATGTTTCTATTTAGCCTATGGCAATAACCATAATAAATGGAGTTATGGTGCTTCTCTAAAATACATCTATTCTATCTATGAAAGCTTTGTTAGTAGTGGCGTTTCCTCCGACCTCTCTGGATGTTATAAAGATACAATAAAAAATCTATCTATCACTTTGTTTGCAAGAAACTTGGGCTATCAAGTTATTCCTTACAGCAAAACAGATCGTGATTTATTGAAATCGGAATTGGCAATATCTATTTCCAAAAAATTGGAACATATACCATTTACCTATCACATTGTTTTGCATAATTTACAATCCCCAGACTTTAGATACAATATCGAAAACACAGGTGTTAAAAATGAATTTGGCGAAAATAAAATACAAACCATGACTATGGGTGACAATATATTGAGACATTTTGTTTTGGGGGGTGAACTGAATTTTTCCAAACACTTTGTTTTCCGCTTTGGTTACGACCACATGAAAAGAAGAGAATTAACCCAAGAACAAAAGAAAGGTACAAGCGGTTTCGGTTGGGGATTAGGAATTAAAATTAAGAAGTTCCACTTTTCTTATGGTAGCTCAACATTCTTCCCTGGAATTAATGCAAATCAATTTAGCTTAATGACCAATTTGTCTGAATTTTAAGCTATTAAATGGTAAAATCAAAATTCATATTTCCCTTTTTTCTATTCATTTTTTTAACTAACGCTTGTAAACGACCTAGTAAATTAGACAATATTGTTGAAGATTTTGATATTGATGAATTGAGGATTAAAATAGAACATGAACTAAAATCGATTCCTGAGCAATTCAAATTCAAAGACACTTTAATTGACTTTTATAGTCAAAATGAGTTTTATCCGATGTGGTTAGAAAAAATCAATGATTCTTTGTTTAGAGATACTTTAAATAAAATTGCAGAAGATTTGGTTTATGATGGCTTGTTAAAAAAACATTATCATTTTCAAGAAGCAATTAAACTAATTGACAGCTTTCAATCTAAAAAAACGCCATACGAAACTTTAGCTAAAATAGAAATTGCTATTAGCTCTTCTATAATACAACTATGGCACGACAAAGTATTAGGTAGAACAAATCCTCAATTAATATTTGGAAACAAATATACTCTTCCCTACCCCAATCATCCTGTATTTAATTTAATGAGTGTATTGGATACGTTTAATGGTTTAAATACACTGTTAAACTATATGCCTAATGATTACAATTATATCAACTTAAAAAATTTAATTAAGACCCAATTTGCTAACATTTCAGGTGTTGAAACTCTTATAAACCCTAATGGTATAGTTAAAATTTCATTGGGCGACTCCTCTCCCATTATACCATCATTATTCAAACGATTAAAAGAGTTGGAATTCCTTTCTGATACCCTTCAACAAGGGAATGACAGTTTAAATTACACACAAACGATTAAAAATGCAGTAGTGGAATTTCAAAAACACATCAACATTAGTGATGACGGCGTTATAGGATTAACAACCATTAAAGCGCTCAACTTTTCAAGAAATGAGAAACTTGATGAAATAAGAGCCAATTTAGAACGAATTAGATGGATAGGTCAAAAGCCAATTCCGCCATACATTGAAATAAACTTGCCAGAGTTTATGTTATATATGCAAGACACAGCCGAGTTAAACGGCATGAAAATCTGCATTGGAAAAGGGAAAGAGAAAAATTACGAACAAAAAAAGATGGCATTCGAATTAAGCGGTCTCTTCACAGATAAGCCACTAAATCATGAAACTCCACAGATATATTCAAATGTAGAATGGGTCATATTGAATCCTACTTGGACAGTACCATCTAGTATTGTAGGGCGCGAAATGTATAATCAAATAATTAGGGACCCTGGATATTTGGTTCGAAACAATTATCAAGTTTATTCTAATGAAAAGTTAATTGACCCCTATTCAATTAATTGGCGCAAATACAAACCTGGAAATATTCCTTTTAAAATCAGACAAAGTGCAGGTGATGACAATGCATTAGGTAAAATTAAGTTTACTTTCAAAAACGATTTCAGCATTTTCATGCACGACACCCCTCTAAAAAGTAAGTTTAATCAAAATAACAGAGCTGTAAGTCACGGTTGTGTAAGATTAGAAAAACCGACTGAATTGGCTGAGTTTATACTAAAGTACAACAAGAAAAACACAAGTGATGATTTTCTAATCATGATGGGGCAATCACCAAAAGACAGCTTAAGAGCTAAAGAATGGGAAAAAGACAGTTTAAAAAATAATAAAATCATAAAAAAAACATATTCAATACGGGTTGAAAGCAAACCAATTGTATGGTTCAACTACCGAACCATAATTTTTGAAAATGGGAAGGCAAGATACCTATTTGATTTATACGATAAAAATAGATTAATAATTAATGAAATGAATAAATAAAAAAACGAATTTTATCTAATTACACATAATTATAATTTACATCAAACCATAGATAAAAAAGGTAAATTGGAATCGGTTCAAATTTAAAATAAACAAAGTCAACAGATTAATTTAAAAAATTTTAATAATTGTGATAAAGCAATTATTATTGTAGTCATATGTCAAACAAAGAATCTTGGGGCTCGCGTGTTGGTTTAATACTTGCAATGGCAGGCAATGCGGTGGGCTTAGGTAACTTTTTACGTTTTCCTGTACAGGCCATTCAAAATGGTGGTGGTGCATTTATTATTCCATATTTGGTTTGTTTTTTATTAATGGGCTTGCCCTTATTGTATGTTGAATGGGCAATGGGTAGATTTGGTGGTAAAAGTAAAAACCACTCTACACCATTTATTCTTGACAGCATGGATAAAAAAAGAATGTGGAAATATGTTGGTGTATTTGGTATATTCACCAATATTGCTGTTGCAGCTTATTATTGTTACTTAGAAAGTTGGACATTGAGTTATATATGGCATTCACTTAAAGGAAGTTTTGTTGGAAAGGACCAATTAGAAGTGGCTCAATTTTTCGGGAACTATATTTCACTTACCACTATAGAACCAATAGTATTTTGGATTATTTGCTTACTTTTCAATACATGGATCTTGAGTAAAGGCTTAAGTGGAGGCGTTGAGAAAACTGCTAAAATTGGAATGCCTTTATTAATTTTATTTGGTATTATTTTAGCTATCAAAGGTATAACTTTACAAAGTGGTGAAAATGGAGCTATCAATAATGGAACTGTTGGTTTAAATTACTTGTGGACACCCGATTTTTCATCCATTTGGAATTTCAAAGTATGGTTAGCTGCAGCAGGTCAAATATTTTTTACTCTCTCTTTAGGGATGGGAAGTATACATTGTTATGCTTCGTATATCAATGAGCGTGATGACATCGCATTAAACTCGCAATCGGCAGGTTGGATGAATGAATTTGTTGAAGTTGTTTTGGGAAGCTCAATTTTAATTCCTATTGCAATCGGTTATTTAGGAATTGATCAAGTTGTAGAAATGACAAAAACAGGTGGATTGGGATTAGGATTTAAAACTTTGCCATACTTATTCCAACAATGGGGATCAGTATTTAGTGTGTTAGCAGGTGTTATGTGGTTTGGATTGCTGTTTTTTGCTGGTATTACCTCTTCATTGGCAATGGGCACCCCATGGATGGCTTTTTTAGAAGATGAGTTTGGTTGGAATAGAACAAAAGCTGCTTGGTCGTTTGGTCTTGTTGTATTTGCATTAGGACTTCCTACAGTTTTATTTTTCAACCAAGGTGTTTTTGATGAATATGACTATTGGGCCGGAACCGTTTCTCTTGTTGTTTTTGCATTAATAGAAATCATTTTGTTTTCATGGATTTTCGGTATTGACAAAGGATGGAGAGAAATAAATTTAGGATCAGATATCAAAGTTCCTTTGGTCTATAAATTTATTATAAAATACATTACTCCTGTTATATTATCGATTGTTTTTTTTGGTTCATTGCCTACCATTTGGAACGTTATTAATCACACTGAGGTAAAAACAGAAATAGCTTATGCGAATAATCCAAGCTCTCTATTAACTGAAATAGAGCAAATTAAACAAGATAAACTTCAACATATTCCTGATTCTATTATTGAATTTGGTCAAGAAATAATGAATAATAAAACACTTACAAAAGACCAAAAAGCTGATATTTTTGCAATAAGAAGTAAACGTTCAACTTATGAAAAATACAGTTCTGTAGATTTTAAAAAACAAGAATTCATAAACGAACAAGAGAAAATAATGAAATTCAAAAACATCTCTCGACCATTTTTAATTGTTGTTTTTGCCTTAATTACCTTTATGGTTCACCTTGCTAACAAAAAAAGAAAATTAAAAGTCTCAAATTCTTAATATTAATAATTTAAAAAAAATGAACACTAGCGCCCTTGCAATGATGATAATTTCAATAGGAACTGTTACCTTTATGACTATTTATTACTTTATTAAAGTATTAAGAACTCCTGTTAAAAATCCTAAAAATGACAGTTTTTCTGAAACCAATTAATTAATCATGAAAGATTCCCTTAATCAAGTTACCGTAGGTCAATTTAAAACCAGTTTAATTCTATCTGAAATTATTATTACAGCAATAGTTCTGTATGGTTTCTTTTTAATCTTTAATAAGTTCAATAAAAAGAATACTGAATTTAAGAAAAAATCAAATTAATTTTTTGCCGCTTTCTTCTTTTTCTTTCTATTTCTTAGAGATATACTATTGAACTCCTTTGTATATACAACCCCAACTCCAGATGTAGTAATTGGATTGTTCAATGAGGTTGTATTCACTTGGTTAAAACTTGAACGCGTATATGCTTTAACCTTAATATTGCCCTTTTTAGTTACTTTATATTCGAAATTCAAGTTAGGTCTGTTGGTTAAGTTACTAAAACTACCATCGAAACTCAGTCGGTCCTTGATAAATTTACTACTTAAAATCACACCATATTCGGCAGGTAACGTTAGTGTTCCATTTTTATAAATAAAATTAACATTCCAATTGGGGTCTATTTTATTCAACCAATTACTCAATTGTGCTGAAAGTAAATCACTTCCGGCAGTTGACAGAGCTTGCGAACCAGCATTTGAAATACCAATTGAATTTTCGGCAAACGTAGGAGGTAAAAATTGTTTCATAATTAGTAAGCTAAAGACCTGACGACTTACTTCATCTTTGTCTGACTTTATTCTGCTTATAACTGACTGAAGGGCTACATAATCGTCTTGTATTTCGTATTGTAATTTTGGAAAATTTAATCCAAAACTTATTTCAGGAGTGAATAAATTCCCTTTTAGGTATAACTCACTTTCTGCTGTTACCAAACGATTAGAATTGGAACTATTTGTTGACAATGAATTATTCAAAGTCAAAGCAATTTGTAGCGGATTGGGATTTGCTCGCTCCGAGTGAAATGCGACGAGGTCTAATTTTGCATCGAGTGGATCTCCATACCATGTTATAGTTCCACCAGGACGAATAAAAAATGGTTTATTGTATAAATCAAATGCAGTAAATAAATATTTGCCTTGAGCTACTTTATAAGTTCCAAACATATAAAAATCTCCCGTTTTGTTCATTTCCATTCGGATGTTACCATTTCCGTTTCCTGTTATTTTATCACCTAATGTTTCATCAAAAATAATTTCAACATTGGCATCAGTATTGGCTTCAATATCAATTATCAATGAGTTTAATGGGAAATCATTTTTCCTTCTTTCAAAACGTTTTTTGGGTGTTTTAAAATGGACATAGTTAGGCAAATCAGAGGCATCTCCTTCATTGATTGGTAAATAAAACACAGTATTAGGCATAGTTTTGCCACTTATTTTAATGTCTAACTGATTAAATGGTCCTGTTAATGACGCATTTCCAGACATATAACCTTGTCCATAAAAAAGGGAATTGTCTTTTGAATTGGTGTTTAAAACCTGAAAATTATCAAGGTCTTTTAAAATCAAACTAAGTTTAAAATCTGACAAATGTTGATGGGTTATTGAACCACTTACTTTTCCCTTACCTCCTTTTCTATCTTGTATAGGGAACTCAGGAATTATAAATTTGTTGTTTTCTATTAATATTTGAGCATTAAAAGCTATTGGTACATTTAAATAATCTACCATAACTTGTGTGTTATTCAATAATACATGTCCATTCAATTGGGGTTCACTAAATTTTCCTGAAATCAATAAACTGTCTTTGATCATTAATGTGCCTTTAAATTGGCTCAAAATACCTTTCATAAATGGCTCAAAAACTTTTAAATTGGTTTCTGGCAAATGTGCATGTAGCTTCAAATTGTTTTTATCACTAAAATAATCTATATCCCCCTCAATTCTCAAATCGTTTAGCAAACCCTCTTTTACTTTTATTTGTAAATGTTGTGGTTCACGCAATCCCCTGTTTTCTGTCAATACTAATAAATTCCCAAAAGTATCACTAGCGTATGAGAAATTATTTATTGTCAAATCTGAATAATAAATTGGTAATTTCTCTTTTTTCTGATAAGTAATAAATCCATTGGTAATACCTCCAAATTTATCAATATCAGGGTCTTTTATAAAGTTATTTAAAATATCTAAATTAAAATTTTCTAATGATAAATTCATCGCATTGAAACTTTTTTCACCATAAGAACCTTGCATTTCAATGGCTTCATCTAAACTTGTAATTTTATATTTTTGAAGATAAAAACCAGAACGTACAAAATAAGCCTGACTTGTTTCATGTAATGACCACAATTTTTTATTAATATTTAAATCTGATTTTAGAAGAGAAAGTTGAATAGAATCTTTATAAAAATTAAAATATCCATTCGAATTTAAATCAATTTTCCATGTAGTATCTTTTGCTGAAATATCAAAATCAATTGTATTATCGTATATATTAGATACCAATTGAATGTCTTTGATAGCTAAAGTATTTTCGTTTAAAATGCCTTTACAATCCACTTTAATATTCAATTTTTCATTTTGATTTTTAAGAGCATTTAATGAAATTTGATTGAGTTTAATATCCTTGTAGAAAACTTCCCTATTATGAGTCACCAACTTTAGTTCATTCTTTCTTGAATGGTAATTACCCGAAATATTAAAGGGTTTCATACTGAAATCAGGCCAGTACAATGCAGTAATTTGATTAGGTTTTTTTATATCGAATGAAAAATCAATTTCCTCATTTGGTGAATTTTGTTGTGGTGATTTTATATATGCTGGTAAAAGCAAGTGAGCAAACTCCATTAATGAAATATCTAACTCTGATAGTTTATAATCTCCTACTATATGCAAATCTAACAAATCAGAAAGACAATGTATCTCACGTTTTCCTAAAATCTCATCTGAAGTTAGTAACAATTCAGGAATGTCAACTTGCACGTTATTTCTAAAAATACTTACATTTTGGGCTACAATTTTTCCTTGTGCATTGTCGATATTTCGACCGGTGAAGTCAAAATCAAAATCTCCTTTTATGATTTGATTAACAGAATCTAACCCAATAGATGCTAAATTAAAATGATTAATTTGTGCTTTAAAGTCTGCTTTTGGAATGTTATTCACAGTTTGAAACAAACCATCAAAAACCATTTCTAAATCTGGGTCTTTCACTACAATAGTTCCACTGAAAAAATCTTTCTTTAAATGTCCTTTAGATTCTATGTCAGAAAAAGTATGACCTTGGTATACCAATTCATCTATTTTACCATCTAAATTTAAATCAAAAGACTCTGCAGACAAACCTGTTCCATTTAAAGCTAACTTAAAACTAATATCATCAACAGGTGCAAAGCTTATAAATGATTTCAACTTAAAATGATTGCTGTTCAATTGCCCTGAGTATACTCCTTTGTCTAATCCATCCTTGAACTTAATATTGATATCCGCATCAAAGTCGCCTAAATCTGTTTTAATTTTTCCGTATGCGATAAAATCATTGTAAAATCCTGAGAAGTTGCCGTTATATAAGATAGGACCTAATGTTTTAAAGTTATCAGGAACATTGTTTAAACTTATTTTTTGCAAATCGGAATAATTAGTTTCCAACTCTTTAATGTCAAAATCTAAAATAGTATTATCAAAGTCAGGCAAACCATACAAGGACCAATCACCCTTAAACTTAGTAGATTCAAAAATACGCAACTGTGTGTTTTTCCCTTTGAGCTGTTTAAGGGTTCCAGAACCTTCCCCACTTATTTCAATGAGAGTATTATAACTTTTTATATTATTGCTAAAATAACTCAAATCACTTGTGTGGATTTTGGCATCCTTCAAACTGCCATACATGATTACTTCATCGTTAAAATTATTATAACTTTTCCAACTCTCGGTTTTCATTATGAAAGTATTTCCAATGGTACTTTTTTCGGTTTCCAAAATCAAATCTTCAAGTTCAATTCCCTTCCAATGAATTTTTGTCTTAGCTGAAATGTTCAAAACCTCAAAACCACACTTTTCTTTAGTTGACAAATATTTAGTTTGGAAATTCAATGAATCGTCAATCAAGTAAAACTGATTGAGTTCAGCATTAATATCTCTAAAACTAAAATCATTGTAATTGAAATCTAAAAAATCAGGTTTAGGTAAATTCCTATCAAAATAATCAAACCTAGAATTTTCAATTTCTACTTTTTTACTAAAAAATGTCCACATTATCTTTGGCTTACTTGGATCTCTAGGGGAATCAAAATAATCAAGAAAGAATTCATAGTTCAAATCTTTTTCACCTTTGTGTTGACCAAATAAAATTTTTGCACCAGTCATTCCCAAATAATTCAATTTAACAATGTGCTTGTTTTCATCGTAAGAATGATAGTCAACTTTTAATTTTCTGAAATAAAACAAAGTATCATGGTGCTGGTCTTCAACATAAACATCCTCCAAAACAGCAGTTTTGAAAAAATCTATATCTACTCCTCCAATCGATATTTTAGCCCCTATTTCATCGGACATGTAACTACAAATTTTTTGGGTAATCCATGTTTGAACAGGCGAACTTCGAAACACAATGTACATCAACCCTACAAAAAAGAGTAAGGTCAATATAAAAAAACGCGCTATTTTCGATATTTTTGCGAGCAACATTGCAAAGTTAAGCAACTATTCGCAATGTCTAATTAACAAAATGACCCAAAAACAAGACAGTCCTTGTATCCTTGCCATTGAATCCTCATGTGATGATACTGCTATAGCTGTCATTGCTAATAACAAAATACTTGCCAATGTCGTTTCAAGTCAAAAAATACATGAAATACATGGTGGCGTAATCCCTGAATTAGCCGGTCGTGCTCATTTACAATTTATAGTTCCTGTGTATAACAAAGCACTCGAAATAGCAGGCATCAATGCTCAACAATTAGATGCAATAGCCTATACCCAAGGTCCCGGATTAATTGGTTCCTTGCTTGTGGGCGCTCAGTTTGCCAAAGGCCTTAGCCTAGGATTAAACATTCCTACCATTACTGTTAACCATTTACAAGCCCATATTGCCGCCCATTACCTTTCTGAAACGCCTCCTCAATTTCCTTTTATGTGCCTATTGGTTTCAGGTGGTCATACCCAAATTGTGTTAATGCACAGCCATTCTAACATCGAAATAATAGGATCAACGATTGATGATGCTGCGGGCGAAGCTTTCGATAAAGCCGCTAAAATGATGTCTATCCCCTATCCTGGCGGACCACTTATTGACCGCTATGCCGAATTGGGAAATCCTTTGGCATTCACTTTTCCAATTGCCAAACTTGAGGGTTTTAACTACAGTTTCAGTGGTTTAAAAACCTCTTTGTTGTACTTTATTCAAAAACAAACGAAAATTGACCCTGACTTTGTTAACAATAATCTGAACGATTTGTGCGCCTCCATCCGTCATACTATCATAAAAACGCTAATTCAAACGTTTGAAAAAGCTATTTCTAAATATCAAATCAAGGAAATAGGGATTGCAGGTGGAGTAAGTGCCAATCAATTATTACGAAAAGAATTGATGGTTTTAGCTCAAAAGCACCATTTGAAAGTTCATATTCCCCCTTTTGAATATTGCACCGATAACGCCGCTATGATTGCTGCCGCTGCCCATCAACACTACCTTAATAGTCAGTTTGCAAAACTTTCTGATACTCCTTTTGCAAGGTAATTTACGATTTCAATACAACAATTTCAATTTCTTAACCTTTTTCAAAAAACGATTTGCACGACTTGCAAAAGCAGGCGTAGCATTTGGTAATTGCTTTTCGAGTTCAAAATTCACTTCTTCCAAAAACTCTGGAAAATCGACAATCAATCCCTCTAAAATGGTAATAGAATATGATTTAACTGCTATTGTTTCCTTAGGATTTTGCAAACAGTTTAAACAGATAATTCCCAATTCCTCTTTAATAGAATCTGATTTTTCAATAAATTGAATTGCTTTAAACAAATTGCGTTTTACCCCCAAATGCTGACTCGAATTGGCCTTTGCTATTATTTCAAATATAAATGGACTTAGCAATTCAGGTTTAATCTCTGACAAATCGCTAATAATCCATGAACAAAAATATTGAGTATTATCATCGCCGTTCAACAATGAATGAATCATTTCTTTTTCATCCCATTGGTTTGCAAGTATTAAATTAACGAAACCAACAACTTGCTTTTTGTTTATTTGGATATTTTTCAATTCCATAAACTTGAACAATCAATTTGTTTCCCTCCTAATTTGCCAACAAGAGTTTTATTTTCTCCTCAGCATCTGCTTTTTTCTGACGCTCTTTCGCAATAACTTCAGGTTTGGCATTTGCAACAAATTTTTCATTGTTCAATTTAGCATCTACAGACTTCAAAAACCCTTGTAAATAAGCCAATTCTTCCTCTTTTTTCTTTTGCTCTTCGGCTTCATCAACAGGTGCCTCAAATGGAATAAAAATTTCATCGGTTCCTACCAATGCACTTATGTATTTACTTGGTTTATCCTGATTATAAAACACCTGATTGATATTGGCTAATTTGCAAAATGTGTATTCCCAAATTTTGTATTCTTCAACTTGGTCGGTATTGATGTAAACATCAAATGCCAATTTAGGAGACAAACCTTTACTATTTCGAATAGTTCTAATTTCTGTAATTAGGGATAATGCTTTATCATTTATTACTGGCATTGAATCTTCAAGCATTGGATATGCACTAATTACTAAGGGCTTGTTCACCTTATTATTATGTAAAATATGAAACAATTCTTCGGTAATAAATGGCATAAATGGATGTAAAAGCGAAAGTACACTGATGAAATTTTGCTTTACATCTTCCATGGTTGATGCATTAATAGGTTGACCATAGACCGGTTTTACCATTTCAAGGTACCACGAACAGAAATCGTCCCAAATAAGTTTGTATGAACACATTAAGGATTCACTCAAACGGTAGTCTTTGAACAAATGATGAACTTCATTTACAGCATTATTAAATTTCATACTAAACCATTGGTTAGCTAATTGGTTTGATTGCAATATTTCATTAGTAACTTTAGAATCGTTAACCACTTCCCAACCATTCAACAATCGGTAAGCATTCCACAGTTTATTACAAAAGTTACGCCCTTGTTCTATCAATGTTTCATCATAAAGGATGTCGTTTCCTGCAGGCGCAGAAAGCAATAAACCCATACGAACACTGTCTGCACCGTATTTTTCAATTAAATCGAGCGGATCAGGACTATTGCCCAATGATTTACTCATTTTACGTCTTTGTTTGTCCCTTACTATCCCTGTAAAATAGACATTACTAAAAGGTTTTTGTCCTTTAAAAGCATACCCTGCCATTACCATTCTAGCAACCCAAAAAAATATAATGTCTGGCCCTGTCACTAAATCCTGCGTAGGATAATAATAGTCAATGTCTTTCTGATTGTCTTTTTTGAAACCATCAAATACACTCATAGGCCAAAGCCAACTGCTAAACCAAGTATCCAAGACATCTTCATCTTGGTGTAATGTCTCTTTAGTATTTAACAATTGTTGCGCCTCTATTTCCGATTTAGCAACAGCAAATTCACCATTTTTATTGTACCAAGCAGGAATTCGTTGTCCCCACCACAGTTGTCTGCTAATGTTCCAATCTTTAATATTTTCGAGCCAATGTTTGTAAGTGTTTTTAAACTTAGCAGGATGAAATTTAATTTCATCGTTCATTACCGAATCAAGCGATTCTGTGTATTTTTGCATAAATAATTGCATGTTTACAAACCACTGTGTTGATATTTTCTTTTCAATTACAGCATCTGTTCTTTCACTGTGACCAACGGTATTTTTGATAGGTTCTATTTTTTCAATTAAACCTAACTCTTCTAAATCTTTAATGATTTGTTTTCTACAAGCAAAGCGGTCCATCCCAACATAAACAACAGCACGTTCATGAATTTTACCATCATCAGTTAACACATCAATCATCTCCAATTGGTGCTTAACGCCTATATTATAATCATTCTCATCGTGGGCAGGAGTAACTTTTAAACAACCTGTTCCAAATTCTCTGTCTATATAATCGTCTGCAATAATTTTGACAACTCTGTTAGAAATTGGCACTTTTACGGTTTTACCAATCAAGTTTTTGTAACGTTCATCTTCGGGATGAACACAAATAGCAACGTCGCCCATAATGGTTTCGGGACGAGTCGTCGCAACAGTTAACCCAATACCAGATACACCAGTTTGTAGAATGGTTTCTTCGGTAAATGGATACACTACATATACCAATTGACTATTAGTTTCTTTAAAAACAACTTCTTCATCACTCAATGTGGTTTTACCAGCTGGGTCCCAATTCACAATTTTAGTTCCTCTGTAAATGAGTCCATCCTTGTATAATTGAATAAAAGCATCAATAACCGCCTCACTCAAATCCTCTTCCATGGTAAATCTGGTTCTTTTCCAATCGCAACTTGCACCCAGTTTTTTCAACTGTTCTAAAATGATACCACCATATTTTTCTTTCCACGACCATGCGTGATTCAAAAACTCTTCGCGTGAAATATCTGATTTTTTAATTCCTTGTTCTGCCAACATTTTCACCACTTTGGCTTCAGTAGCAATACTTGCATGGTCCGTTCCAGGGACCCAACAGGCATTTTTACCCTCCATTCTGGCTTTTCTAATCAATACATCCTGAATAGTATTGTTAAGCATATGACCCATGTGCAAAACCCCTGTCACATTTGGCGGAGGAATGACAATAGTATAAGGTTCACGTTCATCAGGAATTGAATCAAAAAAACCATTTTCTATCCAATATTTATACCATTTGTCCTCTACAGTTTGGGGATTATAATGCTTATCGAGTTCCATAAAGTGCAAAAATAGAAATAAGTTAGGAGTTTTTTGCACTCTAAATATATTCTGTAAAAAATCAATTATACATTCAATTAAAACAGTAATTTTAAAGAATATTGATAGAATCTTTATATTTTCTTTACAATTGAAAAATTACCTTTGTAACACTTCAAAAAATGCTTTTTTTCAACCAAATAAAAAATAACAAATATCAACAATATGCGTTAAGTATTTCTCTTGTTTTGATTTGTTCTATTTTATCCTATTTTTTCGTTGAATATATTGGATATAGAGTTGTTGCGCTTATATTATTGTTAATAGTATCAATACTTGCAATGTTATTTGATATATTACCTGTATTAATTACTGCTTTGTTAAGTGCTGTTATTTGGAACTTCTTTTTCATACCTCCAACTTTTACCTTTCATATCAGTAATACTGAAGATACTTTAATGTTTTTAATGTATTTTGTTGTTGCCTCAATTAACGCAGTTTTAACATATAAAATCCGTCAATTTGAAAAAAAATACAGAGATAAAGAAGAAAAAGAAAAAACAATAAAACTTTATAATACGCTTCTTAATTCATTATCTCATGAACTAAGAACGCCAATATCTATGATAATTGGAGCTGTAGATACCATTAACGATAACAAATCTAATTTAACAGAAAGTCATATAAACGAGTTACATTCAGAAATAAAAATTTCTGGATATAGACTAAACAAGCAGGTTGAAAATTTATTAAATATGAGTCGACTAGAATCAGATATAATAAAACCCAATTTAGATTGGTTTGACTTAAATGAATTAATTACCCAAATCATAGAAGAAAGCAAAGAAGATTCACAAAATCATTTTATACAATTTGTGCCAATTGAAAATTTCCCATTAATAAAGACAGATAGAATTTTTATTGAACAAATAATTAATAATTTAATTTACAATGCTTTAAACCATACTCCCAATAATACTGTGATAACTATTGAATTAGAATTTATTAATAATATATGCAAAATTTATATTTCAGATAATGGAAAAGGATTCCCTGAAAAAGAAATAAAAAATGTATTTAACAAATTTTACAGATTATCAAATACTAAAACTGGAGGGATTGGTCTTGGACTTTCAATTTGCAAGGGATTTACTGAAGCCCTTAATGGTCAAATTAAATTAGAAAATCTAAAAAGTGGAGGGGCAAAATTCACTATTGAAATGCCTGTTGAAACCTATTATTCGCCAACTTTAAACAATGAATAAAGCTGAAATTTTAATCATCGATGATGAGCCACAAATCAGAAAATTATTACAAATAAATTTAGAAAGTAATAATTATAAAGTTATACAAGCTACTAATGGCAAAGAAGGTATAGCACTAACAGCAAGTTTTTCACCCGATTTGATACTATTAGACATAGGACTTCCTGACAAAAGTGGGCATGAAGTATTAATTAAATTAAGGGAGTGGTTCTATAAACCTATCATTGTATTATCTGTTCAAAATGATGAACTAGACATTATCTCTGCCTTAGATAATGGTGCAACAGATTATTTAACTAAACCCTTTCGAACTGGTGAGTTATTAGCAAGAATAAGGTCAGCATTAGGCAAAAACAATAACATTGATAGCGAATCAATATTAAAAAGTGAAAATATTGAAATTAATTTAATTACAAGAAATACAAGTTTAAATGGCAAAAACCTAAAACTCACATCAACTGAGTATAACTTACTTGTTTTATTTGCTAAAAACCAAGGTAGAGTTTTAACGCATCAATATATACTTAAACAAATATGGGGAATTGCTTCTCAAAATGAGAATCAATATTTACGAGTATTTGTAAGAAATCTAAGAAAAAAAATTGAATCAAATCCAGAAAATCCCAAACATATTTATACTGAAAGTGGTGTTGGATACCGCTTTATTTGATAAATTTTTATAAAAATTTTATTAAATAAAACACTTTATTTATAATTTTATTTTAAACTATATTTCAATTTTGTGAGTTAAATTAATATGACATTTATGAAAAAAATCCTTGCGTTTTTAGTTTTTAATATTTCATTTTCATTATATTGTAACATTATAAAAAATATTGATTTTATAAACAATAATAACATCCAATTACTAAAAGATTCAATTCAATCAAATGTTAAATTTAAATATCAACAAAAAGGTGAGCCTTTTGAGGGATTAGATATGACTTGGCAAAATGGAAGCGATAGAAGAACTGAAAATATTTGGAAAGATATGAAATATTTCACACCAAGTATATTAATAGATATCAATTACACCCATTCATTTAATAAACCTAATGACAATACCGTTGTTGGATCTACAGCATTAGCAAGAAATAACGAAGTTCAACTTTCTGGTTTACATTTTGGTGGTGATTTTAATTATAATGGAGCTAGAGCAAGAGTTATGACTCAATTTGGAACACGTTCACAAGTCGTTCCCAGAAATGATTTGAGCCCCTATAGAGGACAATATCAACTTGCTAATGTTTATCGATATTTAAGTGAAGCATTCGCTGGCTATCACATTAATGCTTTTCATGGAATTAATATTGATGCTGGTTTATTTATGTCTTACATCGGACTTAATTCTTTTTACCAATCTGAAAATTGGGAATATCAAGCATCATTTACATCCGATAATACTCCATGGTTTTTTAACGGAATAAGATTCCAAATATTTCCTTCAAAACATTTTAAAATTGAACCTTGGATCATTAATGGTTGGCAAAGTTATGGTAGATTTAATAAAATGCCGGGTATTGGTGGAAATATTACGTGGGCACCCAATAGCAATTTTAAAATATTAACAAATAATTATTACGGTTCAGATGCTGCTGGAATGCCTGAAAGAAAAAGATATCATTCAGATAATAGTCTTTTATTAAGATATTTTAATCGACCATCTTCAAAGGGTATTACAAAAATGGCTTTTTCTTTTACCGGTGATTTTGGATTTGAAAAAGGCGGAGGTGTTAATGGCTTTAAAAATGGAGATAGCCTTGAAGGACCTGCACAATACTTTGTAAGTGCTATGTTGTACAATAGAATTTGGTTTGCCCAGAATAAATTTGCTTGGACAATAGGTGGTGGATTAATGAAAAACCCAGGAAGATATTTAGTTTTATATCCTACTGGTCAAGCTAGCCCTTTGCCTAACCCAAATAATCCTACTCAAACAGATGGAGCTTTTCCATTTAGTGCAAATCCTGGAGATCAATTTTCAGGCTGGGATGTTTCTACAAATTTTGATTACATGCCCAATCAAAGCATAACATTCAGATGTGAGTTTGTCTATAGGAATTCAAGCGTTCTGTACTTTGCTGGTAAAGGAGGCGTGACATCTCAAACAGGATATTCTACTTCAACATTAGACCCCAATTGGAGACCTGATTTAGTAAAATCTGAAAGTAGAATTATATTTGCAATGTTGTTCCGAATTTAAATTACTTTATTTAATAAAATAACGAGGTGTTAATTCGTTTAATGTTTTGTCGTCAATTATCATTCCATTTTAGCTACTTTTATTTTGTTAACCAAATAACCAAAAAGTGCAGCTGTAAAGAACATCATTAAACTATAAATTGCAGGAGGAATACTCATTGCGCTGTTGTTTAATACATTAAACGCAATATATATCGCCATAGTGCCATTGTGTATACCAATTTCCATTCCTATTGCCACCGATTGTTTGTGGTTTATCTTGAACATCTGAGGTATGTAATACCCTAAAGCCATACTTAAAATATTGAACAACAACGCTGCTACTCCTACTTGCTGGAAATACAATGCAACATTTTCTTTTTCTTTCAAAACA
>JBILJV010000028.1:0-26187 GCA_044377005.1 Bacteroidia bacterium | reverse complement strand
TTACAGGTTCGCATTTCCCTTTGTATGAATGGGGGTTAGCTATCATTTACAAATTTATTGGGACCCATAATAGTATTGCCAGAATATACAGTTTACTCCTTTTTTCTTTGGGACTATTGGCTTTTTATAAAATTCTTATTTTTCAACAAATCAAGCCCTTTATTGCTTTTATAGGCTCACTCTTCTTATTGTTCAACCCTATTTTATTTTATGACAGCGCCAATGCTATGCCTGATATTATGGCATTAAATATGGCACTTTGGGCATTGTATTTTTTTATCAAACATTCACAAAAAAGACAAATTTCCACTTTGTTAATGGCGACTTTATTCGCTGTTATTGCCGGACTTATTAAATTTCAATTTTTAATAATCCCCTTTGCGAGTATTGTCTATTTTAAATGGGAGCGAAAAAACCTCATTTACCTCAGTATTGCTACAATAACAACAACTAGTCTGGTAATTTCATGGTATCAATACGCCTTAAAACTGACCGAAAAAAACAATTTACGTGAATATGGTCTATGGATAAAACCTATTACTATCCATGAAAAGTTTAGCACGTTTGTAATTAATTTAACAATAGACACGCCTGAATTAATTATGGGGTGGCCGCTTTTAATTACCTTTATTTACTATCTATCTAAATCGTGGCGCAGTTTTAAATTCTCCTCAAATATTGCTTTTGTAGTTATAGGAATGATCTCGTTTCTCCTTTTTTATTTGGTGGCTATCGAACGATTCAAACACCACAGTTATTACTTTATCTCTCTTATCCCCTTTTTGATTTTTGCAACAATTCATTTAATCAAAAACCAAAAACATGCCCTTAAATTGGCAAGTATCATTCTCCTTTTACAAATGGTTTGGTCTATTGCACGAATTATCCCTTCGAGATGGACCGAAAACAAATGGCAATTACCTCAAGAATTCGTCAATACAGAGACTTTATATCGTTTACAAAAAAGCATCCCTAAACAAAGTAAAGTGGTAATTGGTTCCGACCTTTCGGGTTGTGTTTACTTTTATTTTACCCAAACAAAGGGTTATTCCTTTGAACATATTGAAGAACTGACTGCATTTAAAAATGGAATACCCTATTTTGAAATAATGAGAAGAGACAATGTCAAATATTTAATTGTAAATGAAGAGAATACAGACATAAAAAAAGTTAATTTGCTTCCGGGGATTAAACTGTACAATAAAATTGGCAATTTCTATGTTTGGGAATTAGAATCGGTACAATAAAGATATCGATAAATTTAAAAAACACATTAAATTCGCAACAATAATAAAAGAGTCTAGCAATCGTGTCAATACGTGTAGAAAATTTAACAAAAATATATGGCTCTCAAAAAGCTGTCAATGATATCTCGTTTAATGTAAACAGTGGAGAAATCATTGGTTTTTTAGGCCCAAATGGTGCTGGCAAAACCACAACAATGAAAATTTTAACTTGCTATATTCCACCAAGTTCAGGCAAGGCGAGTATTAATGGAATGAATGTGGAAGAAAAAAGCATTGAAGTTAGAAGACAGATAGGATATCTACCCGAGCACAATCCTTTGTATATGGACATGTATGTGAAAGAATTTTTACAATTTGTGGCTTCCACATATCAATTATCTAACATTAATCAAAAGGTAAAAGAGATGATTGAAATTACTGGTTTGGGGATTGAACAAAACAAAAAAATAAGTCAACTTTCAAAAGGTTATAGACAAAGAGTAGGATTGGCACAGGCAATGATTCACAACCCTTCTGTTCTTATTTTGGATGAACCTACGAGTGGACTCGACCCGAATCAAATTGTTGAAATCAGGAATCTTATTAAAACAATTGGCAAGGACAAAACAGTAATGCTTTCAACCCACATAATGCAGGAAGTAGAAGCTATGTGTAACCGAGTAATTATTATCAACAAAGGAATTATAGTGGCAAATGGCAATCCAAGTGAACTTAAAAGCCATTTAAACAAACGTATTCAAGTTTCCGTTACTTTCAGCAAATCTATTCCTCGAACCCTTGTCACTGAACTTCAAAAACTCGGAGATATTATTAGTGAAAATGGAGATACCTTTGTTGTTGAATCTGAGTTTGAAGAGAATTCGCTCAAAGAACAACTATTCCAATTTGCAGTACAAAATAAATTGTTTATTCACGAGTTAAAATTGATGGAAAACACATTAGAAGATTTATTTAAAAACGTTACCAACGCTTAAACCATGTATAGTATTTTTTTAAAAGAAGTAAGAAGTTTCCTAAGTTCCCTTATTGCAATTATTGTCATTGTGGTATTTCTTATCGCAAATGGATTGTTTTTATGGGTTTTCAAAGAAACCAATATTTTAGACAATGGTTATGCCAATATCGACCCTTTGTTTGAGCTCGCTCCTGTTATTTTCATTTTTTTGATTTCCGCAATTACAATGAGATCCTTCAGTGAAGAAAAAAAAACAGGCACTTTCGAAACTTTAACAACCAAACCGATTAGTGACATGGGTATCATAATGGGTAAATTTTTTGCTGCATTAACCATCGTAATTTTGGCAATTATACCTACAATATTATATTATTACACTGTTCATAAACTTTCTGTACCGGTTGGAAATATTGATACAGGCGCATTAATCGGAAGTTACATTGGTTTACTTTTATTAAGTGCCGGCTATATTTCTATTGGTTTATTTTCAAGCATTATAACAGACAATCAAATTGTATCGTTTATCCTTAGCATGTTTTTATGCTTTTTTATATTCACCGTATTCGATTTTTTAGGTTCTTTTGAATGGCTCAAAAACAACAATTTCTTTGTAGAATGGTTAGGTATCAATTACCATTACAAAAACATTAGTAGAGGTATTGTTGATACAAGAGATATTATTTATTTCGTGAGTCTAATTGTATTATTTGTGTGGTTAACTAAAATTAAATTAAACAGCAGAAAATGGTAAAAATGAGTAAACGCAGTTATAAATATCAATCCTTATTAGAACTAATTGTTCTGATTTTTGTCATTGTTGTTGCTAATATTCTTTCTTCACAATTTTACAAAAAGTTAGATTTAACGAAGGAAAAGAGATTTACACTTTCTCAAACTTCAAAAGAATTGGCTCAAAAAATTGATGACAGAATGTACATCAAAGTTTACCTAGAAGGCGACAACTTATCTTCTAAATTCAAAAGATTAAGAACAGCTACACTTGATATTCTGAGAGAATTTAGAGATTTGAGTGGCAATAAAATAGATTTTGAATTTGAAAATGTATTTGTCGATAAAACGGATAAAGAAAAATCGGAAATCATCAAACAATTGAGTGAAAAAGGGGTGATGTACTATAACGACATTGAAATGGATGCCGACCAACAAAAAAGGAATCTAATTCTTCCATCTGCCGAAGTGAGCTATGGTGCAGATAAAGAGTATGTTATCAATTTATTAAACACAGAATTTGGCAGAGCTGAAGAAACTTCAATCAATAAATCTATTGAAGGTTTGGAATATGAAATAGCCAATGTTATTAGAAAATGCATCAACAAACAACCCAAAAAAATTGCATTTTTATATGGTCATGGCGAACCTGAGGCTGTTCAAATGGATGATTTGTTAAATTCATTGAGCGAAAATCTTTCTATAGATAGATTGTTCTTTAATCTTGGTGATGAAAAGTTCTTATCTCAATTTGTTTACCTAACCGAAAAGACACAAAATTATGACTCATTAGGTAAAATGATAGTGGCAAAAACACTAGAAAAATTCAATGAATATGATGGAATTGTCATTTGTAAACCAACACAAAAACTTCAAAAAGACGAAGCCTACATCATTGATCAATACATCATGAATGGTGGAAAAACCATTTGGATGGTTGACCCAATAATGGCAGAACACGACAGTTTAAGAGTTTATTCAAAAGCATTTTTCCCTGACTATGATAACGAAAACTTAAGAACACTCCTTTTCAATTATGGAGTTCGATTAAATTCCAACTTATTGCTCGACTTGAATTGTAATAATATTGTTTTAAACGACCCTTCGAGAGCCAACCAAATGGTTCCTTTTCCGTGGATTTATTATCCAGTATTTGCATTTAAAAACAACAACCATCCTATTGTTAAAAACTTAGAAGTGGTATGGGGAAGATACAGTGGCACCCTTAAACCTATATCAAGAAAAAATCTGAATATCACCAATTTATTGTTGAGTAGTGACAGAACAAAATTACAAGATGCACCTTCCTTTGTTGACTTAGCAATAGTAGCCAACAACAGAGACATCAATTATCTTAAAACATTTAAACAAGGCACACAAGTTGCGGGTGTTTTATTAGAAGGTTCTTTTAAATCTAACTTCCGCAGACCAGATAAAATATACGAATTCCCTGTTAAAGAATCGGTTGATAATAACAGCATGATTGTAATTGCAGACGGAGATATTGGACTAAATTACGTTAAAAAATCAACTGGCGAAGTTTATCCATTGGGATTTGACAGAGAAACAGGAAGACAATTTGCAAATAAAAAATTTCTAATGAATTGCTTTGATTTCATGTTTGACGAAAGTGGATTAATAGACATACGAACTAAGGAGATTAACATGCGTTTGCTTAACAGACCATTAATCAATGCGCCTAAAAACGACAGTCAATGGGTTAAAGAAAAAACTTTTTGGCAATTATTTAATACGATTTTACCTGTGTTAATGGTGTTTTTGTTTGGTGTCATTAATTTCTTCATACGCAAATACAAATACACCCGTTCTTAAGATAAAAAACTTTTGTTCTATTCGAAATAAACCCTATTTTTGAAAACAAATGCAACCTCATTTTATAGAACAGTTATTCATACAACTACTTCACAACAAAGAATGTGTTGTATTGCCAGAATTAGGTAGTTTTATTGTAAGAGAAAGCCCTGCAAATTACAACCAACAAACTTTAACACTTAAAGTGGCAAGTAAAACGCTTTTTTTTAACCAATTTTTAAAAGACAATGATGGGTTGTTATTCACTGAAATCCAAAAAAAAGAAGGTATTTCTTTCGAAAAAGCATCAGAAGTTTACAATGCTTGGTTCACTAATTTCAAACAATACATTTCAGTACATCATGAATACTATGTTAAAGAATTAGGTTGTTTTAAAACCAACGAGAATAATCAATTTTGGTTTGAAAGTCATCCTAAATTGAATCTTAATACCCATACTTATGGTTTGTTTCCTGTTAATATTGAAAAACCATTAGTTACATCGAACGCAAAAGTAGAAAATAAACTAAATCAAACTGAATTTGCTGATAACAGTCCTATTGAAACATTTAAAACCGTAAAACTTAATTACAAAGCATGGTTAGTTGCAGCCTCTATCGCGTTAATAGTTCATGTCGGTTATTTGTTTTTAGAAAAATCAGATGTCACTTTAAATGAAGCAACGATTTTACCTAAACTTGATACTAAAAAGTTTCAATCTGTAGAAGATGTAGTCACTGAGACAGTAGTTGAAACTCCTGTAATTACAGAAAATATCCCAAAAATTACTGTTGATCAAACATTTGACAACAATAATTCTGCAACTATTATCGAAGAAAAGATTGAGAAAAAGGTTAAAATTGAGGACAAAATTCAATTGCATGACGTTGAGGTAAATGAAGTTTCAATTAAGGCAAAAAGTAATCCTTTTGCAAAATACAAATTGAGGCAAAATGCAGAATCACATCAGATGGATTTAATAAAACTTGGCAAAGTTGTCAGTATTCAAGAATATAATGGTTGGTACTTGCTTATTGAGAGATAAATATCCAAGTCCAATAATAATTTTATAATAAATTTTCAAATTACACGTTAAAAAATATACAAATAAATTATGTTTCTATCGATTTTATTACAATTAACTGCTGATTCTTCAACAGTAGCAGCAGCAGAAACTGCCGCAAACCAATTACCTGAAGGCACTTGGGAATTAGTTCTTAAGGGTGGTATTGTTATGATACCAATTGGGATTATGTTAGTGATTGCACTCTACATTACTATAGAAAGATGGTTAACCATTACAAAATCAGGCAAATTAGACTCCAACTTTATGTCAAGCATCAAAGACATGGTTTTGAATGATAATATTATTGGGGCTCAAACACTTTGTGGTAGAACAGATACTCCTATTGCACGCATGTTAGAAAAAGGTATTTCAAGAATTGGGAATCCTTTAAAAAACATTGAAGTAGCTGTTGAAAATGTAGGGAAACTAGAAGTTTATAAATTAGAAAAAGGAATGCCTTGGTTGGCAACTATTGCAGGAGCTGCACCCATGTTAGGTTTTTTAGGAACAGTTACTGGTATGATTTCTACCTTTGGAAGTATCGCTAGAGCTGGCGACCAATTAAATGCAAGTGCATTAAGTGGTGGTATTTACGAAGCAATGGTGACAACAGTTGCTGGATTGGTCGTAGGTATCTTTGCCTTCCTAGCTTATAATTTATTAACTGCAGGAATCGAAAAAGTTGTTTATAAAATGGAAGCAACCTCTGTAGAGTTTTTAGATATTTTACAAACACCTTCTAATTAACAAATAGTTATGTCATTAAGAAAAGCAAGTAAGATAAAAGTTGAAGCTAATATGTCAAGTATGACAGATATTATCTTCCTTTTATTGATATTTTTCATTTTGACATCTACAGTAGTAAGAGAACCTGTTTTGAAAGTATTACTACCTAAAGGTGTTAAGGATGTGAACCAAGTAACCAAACCGGTAAGAATGTATTTGAATGCTGAAGGCGTATATGCAATAGAAAATCAAAAAAATATTGCTTTTGAGGATTTACCTTTGGCACTCCAAAGTGAATTAAGTAAAAATCCTACTGCACCCGTAAGTATCAATGCTGACAAAAAAGTATTGTATGAAAAAGTAATGGAAATGGTTAGTATTGCTAATAAAACAGGTGCAAAAGTGGTTTTAGCGTTAGACAAAGAATCCAAATAAACACACTTATGAACGAAGCAACAGAAAAAAAACACAGAACAATATCAGGAATAGCAACAAGTATTTTAATGGTACTATTGTTTTTATTACTATGGATGTACAATTTTAATATTGAACTACCAGAAATTTCTGAAGATGGCTCTGTTGCCGTTGCTTATGGCGACCCCGATGCTGGAGGTCCAAGTGAAGTTCCTGTAGAACCAGAAACATCAGAATCATCTCCCAATTCACCTTCTAATGAAGCATACGAGCAAAATGAAGACCCTGATGCTGTTGCCACAAAAAAAACAAACGAAACTAAAAATAAAACCGAAAGCACCAATACCAAACCCGTTGAACAACCCAAAGACGATGCCCTCGACAACTTGTTAAAAGGCAAAAAAAACCAACAAAAACAAAACAGTGGAGATGGCAGCAAACCTGGAACTCAAGGTGCTGAAGACGGCAAAGGCAATAATAACAAAGGGGGTGCAGGTGGTGGCGGTGGTGGCATAGGACCTGGAGGAGGAATAAGTGGAGGAAGTTCTGTAAAGCATTCATATGGTAATCGTAAATTTATGGTTGGAACAACCACAGAAACTTGCAATAAACAAGGCAAAGTTGTTTTAGATATTATCGTTAAAAAAGATGGTAGTATTGTATATGATGGTGTAAATCCCGAATCAAATGGGGGGTCTTGCCTTGAAGGAGTTGCCCGAAAATTATTAATTAAATCTAAATTTGCTCCCACAGAACAAGGGTTTGATGTGCCTGGAACAATCACTTTTATATTCAAACTAAACTAGTTTCGTCTGTCTTAATATGAATTATAAAGAGACAGTAGAATTTCTTTACACCAAATTACCTTATTTTACTCGCGATGGTAAGTCTGCCATTAAAAAAGACTTAACTAACACTCTTAAACTTTGCGAAGTTTTAAACAATCCTCATCACTCTTTTAAAACCATTCATATTGCAGGCACAAATGGAAAAGGCAGTGTCAGTAATATGCTTTCAGCTGTATTACAGAACAACGGATATAAAACAGGACTCTATACCTCTCCTCACCTCAAAGACTTTAGAGAACGTATACGTATCAATGGTGTAATGATTTCCGAAGAATATGTTGTTGATTTTGTAGAGAGGATTAAACCACATCTTGAGTCTATTCAACCTTCTTTCTTTGAAATTACAGTTGCCTTATGTTTCGACTATTTTGCCCAAAATAATTTGGATATTGCCATTATTGAAACTGGCTTAGGAGGAAGATTAGACAGTACAAATATTATTTCTCCTCTCCTATCAATCATTACCAATATTGGTTTCGACCACATGGATTTATTGGGAAATACTCTTTCTCTTATTGCTTATGAAAAAGCGGGAATAATAAAACAAAATACTCCGGCAGTAATTGGTGAAACCGTTTTTGAAACCAAAACTGTATTTTCACAAAAAGCAAACGAACTAAATGCCGAAATCTATTTTGCTGAGGATGACATCAATCCTTTAAGCATAGAAGGAACATACGATTTAAATGGGGATTATCAAGTTAAAAACAGAAATACTGTTTTTAAATCATTGGAAATACTTTCACAACTTGGGTTTTATTTTGACCCAATCAAAACCAAAGAAGCCTTACAAAATGTAAAAACACTAACAGGCTTCAGAGGTCGATGGGACATATTAAGTCAAGAACCTAAAATCATCGCAGATACCGGACATAACATTGATGGGATTAAATTTATTATTAATCAATTAAAAAGTGAAACTTACCATCAATTACACATGGTTATAGGAATGGTTAAAGACAAAGACAGATATGCAATTTTGAATTTATTACCCAAAGAAGCTAAATACTACTTTTGCTGTCCAAATATTCCTAGGGGTTTAGATTCTCAATTATTAGAACAAGAAGCAAAAGAATTGGGATTAAATGGTAATTCATTTCCTTCTGTAGATGATGCTTTGACAAGTGCCAAAAATACAGCGCAAAACAACGACTTAATATTCATTGGAGGCAGTACTTTTGTTGTTGCCGAAATTATTTAATTTACAATTATTTGAAACCAACAATAATAATATTTACTGACGGCGCTGCATTGGGAAATCCAGGAAAAGGAGGCTATGGCGTTGTTATGAAATTTGGCACCATCAGGAAAGAATTATCTGCGGGATTCAAACACACTACCAATAATAGAATGGAATTATTAGCCGTTATTGTTGCAATGGAAAGTATCAAAAAAAACGATTATGTAATTGAAGTATACTCAGACAGTAAATATGTGTGTGATGCCATCAATAAAAATTGGCTTATAAATTGGCAAAAAAAAGGTTGGAAACAAGTCAAGAATGTTGATTTATGGAAACGTTTTTTAGTTGTTTTCCAAACATTAAATGTCAGATTAAATTGGGTAAAAGGTCACGCAGGTATTGTCGAAAATGAGCGTTGCGATGAATTGGCAACATCTGCAGCATACAATGGTCCTTGGCAAATTGACGAAGGATACCAAGTTGAAATAAAATAAGTGATTTTTAGTTTTTTTTACTATTTTCGCTATTTCAATGATGAATCGCGAAATCTGGTTATTAGCTATTTCTCTACCGGCCTATATCATTTCTATTGTTAGTGAGATTTACGTTGGCAAAAAAAAGAATTTAAATAACTATCATTTAAGAGATAGTTTAATTAGCTTATGGTTAGGGTTAGCTGGCGGTGCATTAGACTTTACTTTACGTGTAGTTACATTGGGCGTTCTTGATTGGTGCAATGAACATGCTTTTTATAAACCTAATTTATTAGAACATGCACCTATTATAGCTTGGATTGTGGTATTTATAGCACAGGACTTTTGTTTTTATTGGCTTCACCGAACCGAACATTACAGCCGCCTATTTTGGGCCGTTCATAGTAATCATCACAGTAGTGAAAAATACAATTTCACTGTTGCCCTCAGATCCTCTGTTTTACAACCTTTATACCGATTTGCCTTCTATATCCCTATAGCTTTTTTGGGTTTCGATGGACTTACTATTATGTTTATGTATGCTGTCAATCAATTTTACCAATTCTTTCTTCATACCGAAACTATTAACCGATTACCTAAATGGTATGAAGCCATTTTTGTAACACCCTCCCACCATCGTGTTCACCATGCTAGCAACATTGAATATTTAGACAAAAACATGGGGCAAGTTCTTATTATTTGGGATAAACTGTTTGGTACATTTGCAGAAGAAAAAATTAAACCGGTATACGGACTAACACAAAACCTAAATACATTTCATCCTATTAAAGTTATATTTAACGAATTTTACAAAATCAGAAAAGACCTCAAAAGACCTGTTCCACTTACTGTTAAAATTAAGTATTTATTCAACCCTCCCGGATGGAGTCACGATGGAAGTACTCAAACAAGTGAGGAACTAAGAGCAAAGAAATAATAAATTCGTATTTATTTAATCTTTAACTCTAAAATAACCCTCCAATCTATTGGCAATTTGTGCCCAACTGAAAGACTGATTAATTTTGAGTGTCCCTAACGAACCTGTTTTTTCCCTTAATGAAGAATCACTTAATAAAGCAATCACTTGTTTTGCAAAATCTTGGGAATTGGTCCGCATAAAAGCGCCTTCACCATCTTGAATCTCCAAACCATCAAAACCAATATTTGAACAAACCACAGGAATACCCATTGACATAGCTTCTAATACCTTATTTTGTGTACCTGCTCCAAACCTAAGTGGAGCTACTACAACAGAAGCCGAGTTATACAAATCCGTTAAATCTTCTACAAATCCTGTAACCAATACATCCTTACCATTGTTTAATTGTAATACTTTATCTATAGGACGTTGACCCGCAATTACAAACTTAACATCAGGGAAACTTGATTTAATAAGCGGAAATACATCATTAACAAAATAAATAACGGCATCAACATTGGGAGCATAGTCCATATTACCAGTAAATAATAAAGTATGGGCATGAGAGTAATCGTGGTTTTTAAACTTAAATTGCTCAACATCTACACCATTGGGCAATAAAAACAAATTGTCTATCTGGTGCTTTATTATCAAATAATTCAAATCCTCCTGACTGCAAACCAGGCACTTATTGAAGTTTTGAAGAATTTCTTTTTCATAATTCAACACTTTTTTACTTTCAATATTGTCTAACAAACGGGTGATAAAATTACGCTTTATTGATTTCCTTCTCTCCCAATACAATGAAAAAGCATCGGGCAAGTCAAGTATTCTATGTGGATGATTTAATTGGAGTGCAAATTGTGCCATTCTTAAATGTTGAACGTGAATGGCATCGTATGAATTTTCTTTAAGAATTAAATCGAGTTTGGTTTTAAATTCGCTCGACTTAAAATATTGAACTTGAAGAGGATTATGCCCAAAAAGACCAAAGAAAACATTAACAAAACTTTTCCATTTTGGCAAATCTATTAATTCAATTTTCTCAAAATAAGGTTTCAGGTATTCAACGTATTGGTAATCTGACTTGTTTTCAACAAACGTAATCAGGTGTAAAGTGTGCGACTTAGAGAGCTGTTTAGCCAAATTAAAAATTTTCAATTTATCGCCCCTAAAAGGTGGATATGGAAATCTATTGGCGATAAAAAGAAGTTTCATTGGTTAAAAAGTAAATCTGTATGTAATATGTTTTTTAATTGGTTGCGCTCCCATTGATTCAAACATACTTAGCATTTTAGGATTAAAATCACCAACCCAAGCCAGTTCATTTTCAGTAATTTGTTTAGACTTTAAAACAGATTCACGGAATTTCATAATAAGGGCAACCTCTATTCCTAAATTATGAAATTCGGGAATTACACCAAACACTATTCCTCTTACCCTTTTAACTTTCCCCTTGAAGTACAAAAACTTAAGCTTCCCGATCCAATCCATTTTACCATTAACCTGTTTGAAAATCTGATTGACATCTAAAACTGTTAAATAAAATCCGACAGGCTTTCCATTGTGATAAGCAAACCAATTGAATTCTTCCATCAATATTGGCATCATTTGCTTCATTCTTGATAAAATCTTTTCCTTGGTCATTGGCACAAAATTTTCGTGAAACGCCCATGCTTTGTTGTAAATTTCAATAAAATCACTAGCGTATTTATCTATGTTTGACTTTTTAATATTCTCAAAAGTATAAGCAGGATTTGCAAAAACTCTTGAGGCCAGTTTACTAAATCTTTCAAAATTAAAAATGGACTCTTTGATTAACGAAGTTGTTTGACCAATTTCAGAAACAAAACCATAATTTTCAAACAATGCTTGGTAATATGGGAAATTATAATTTTCTCGGTAAGAAGGACTTGCAAATCCACTCACCATCAATCCCCAAAAACTATCTCTGTCACCAAAATTAACAGGACCATCCATGTATACACAACCTTTTTCTTTCAACCAATTTTTAGCTGTATCAAACAATAAATTTGCAACCTCTTGATTGTCTATACATTCAAAAAAGCCACAAGCGCCAGTTTTTACATCTGTTTGAGCTATTTTATTGTAAAAGGCAGCTATTCTTCCAATTGTATTATTGCCTTCTTTTACCAACCATCTAACACATTCACCAGATTCAAAATAAGGGTTTTCATTAGGATTAAAAACATCCTGAATGTCTTTATCTAATGGCATAATGTAATTAACGTCAGCCTTATAAAGTCTTTTAGGGAAATTGACAAATTCTGTAGATTGATTATTATTTTCAACCTTAATAACACTATAATTCACAAGTGCAAAAATATTTAATTACTATTGAATTTTTATGATTAGTTTTTATAATAATTTAACCTTATAAATCTATTTTTATCTAAATTAAACCTAAATATTTTAAATATCGTTATATATTGCACGTTCTTTAATTATGAAAAATAAAAGATTTATTATAAGTGGAGCTGGAAGTGGCATTGGAAGAGCTATTGCAATAAAACTAGCTAGCCACGGTGCTGGAATTATTCTTGCAGGCAGAAACGAAAGTAAACTAGAAGAAACATTGTCTTTGTTACCAAGTGGCAATCATTTGGTTATTTCAACTGATATTAGATTAAAAAGTAATTGTGAAGAAGTTTCTTCAATATTAAGTGGGACTCACTTAGATGGAATTATTGCCAATGCAGGTGTTGGTGGCGAAAACTACTATGGAGAAGAAGACCGATGGAATGAAATTATAGACACCAATTTATCAGGCACTTACCATTTTGTTAATGCTTTTTTGCCACAGTTAATTGAAAGTGATTCGCCATCAAAGCATGTGTTAGTGACATCAAGTGTGCTTGCAAAACTAGGAGTAAAACACTACACAGCATATTGTGCATCAAAGGCAGGTTTATTAGGTTTAATGAGAAGTTGGGCAATGGAATTGGCAGAAAAAAATATTTTAGTCAATGCGATAAGCCCGGGATGGGTTAACACCAATATGGCCAAAGAAGGCATGATGGGCATTGCCAATGGATTAAATATTTCATTAGAAGAATTCCATAAAATAGCGATGCAAAGTGTTCCACTAGGAAGAATGGCAGAGCCTGAGGAAATTGCTCAATTAGTCCATTTTTTACTAAGTCAAAATGCAATGACTGGACAGGTGATAGACATCAACTGTGGGAGTGTAATGAGTAGTTGATTAAGCGGCTTTTACAGTTGACAATTGTCCCAATTGCTCCATCATGTTAAAGTGCGACTTAACAGCCTCTTTAAATGAATAAAACTCATTATGTTTTACATTGTATTTGGCTGCTACTTCTTTTACAATCTTTCTGATGGCTGGGTAATGCACATGACTTACTTTAGGGAATAAATGGTGTTCCACTTGAAAATTCAATCCTCCCAATGCCCAAGTCAAGAATTTGTTATCTGTACAAAAATCAAACGTAGTTTTTAATTGGTAAACAGCCCAATCTTCTTCGATTTTTAATACGCCCGTTTCTTGAGCATCTGCATACTCGGAACCTTCCACAACATGAGCCAACTGGAACACAACCGACATAACAATTCCCATAATAAAATTGTAAAACAAATAGCCTACAATAAACTTGCTAAATCCTAGCATCATAATTGGAACTACAATATAAAAACCAACATAAAAAAGTTTAGTCAACCAAAAAGTAATATGATTTTTAATGGTTTTAGGAGGCAGTGCGGAAGTGTGAACTTTATTGGTGAAATACTTGCTAAAATCCATAAAAAAAACCCAAAACAAAGTAGAAACACCATACAAAAACAACATGTATTTGTGTTGATTTTTGTGCAAACGATTGTAAGGCTGATTAGGAGACATTCTTAAAAAAGGTGGTTTAAAAATATCATCATCAACGCCATCGACATTTGTATAAGTGTGATGAAGCACGTTATGTTTGGTTCTCCAATAATGACTTTCTGCTCCTAAAAAATTCAAACTGTAACCAAAAAAATCGTTAACTTTACTATTGTTTGAAAATGCGCCATGACAAGAGTCGTGCATGATGTTAAAACCAACAAAAGCTAGAAAAGTCCCAAACAAGGCCAATAACAAAAAGTTTAATGCAGTTGACATTGGTTGATTAAACACCAATAAATAATACAAGGTAAATACAATGGAGTATATAAAAGCAGTTTTGAAATACAATTTAAATGTCCCTCTTTGACTCAAGTTATTGTCTTTAAAATATTGTTTAACACGGTCGTTAAGTTCAATATGAAACTGTCTTTTGTCTGTTGCAAACGAAATTTGTGGCATTTATTAAATCATTATTTTTGCAAAGGTAAAAAAAATAAACTTACTTGATTCGTTAATCGATCAGTTTATTGTGTTTTATTTTTAATTAGTTCATTATTAATTTGTTTAATTTTTCGATTATTGCACAAGTATTATGATTCATATAAAATCCTTCACCTTTAACCCTTTTCAAGAGAATACCTATTTACTTATTAACGAAAGTAACGAGTGTATTATCATTGACCCAGGCATGTACTCGGCAAGTGAACAAATGGAGTTAGATAGCTACATTACAAGCAAAAATCTTAAACCCATTATGCTTATAAACACCCATTGCCACATAGACCATATATTCGGGAACAACTATTGTGTCAATAAATACAATTTACAATTGCAAAGTCACGAAAAGGAAATTGAGGTTTTAAATTCCGGATTTTTCACTTCCAAATCATACGGATTGAATTATGACCCCTCGCCACAAATTGAACTATTCTTAAAAGAAAATCAAACTATTAACTTTGGTGATTCAACATTAAAAGTACTTTTTACACCAGGACATTCACCAGGCAGTGTTAGCTTATATTCAAAAGAAAATCATTTTGTAATAGTTGGAGACGCTTTGTTTTATCAAAGCATTGGTAGGACTGACTTACCAGGAGGGAATCACCAAACTCTTATTAATTCCATTGAATCACAACTGATGACTTTACCTGATAAAACGAGTGTTATGAGTGGTCATGGCCCAATTACTAATATTGGCCATGAAAGACAGTTTAATCCGTTCTTAAACGATTAAGATTAGTTATTTGCGTCAGGATCTTTGAAAGCTCCAAAATCAAATTTCAATGTAAATCTCAATTGATTTTGAAGTGGGTGAGATTGTTGGAATGGGATAATATAGGCTGCATCCAAACCAAATAATTTATATTTCAAACCAAATCCAGCTGTTGCATACTTTCTATTCCCTTTCGTTTCAGGTTCGTTGAAGTAACCTGCACGAACCATAAATTGCTTTGCATAAGTATATTCAATTCCAATAGAATAGTTCCACTCTTTCATTTCCTCTGAGAATCCACCCGGAGCATCAGCAAACGAATTAATGGCCGCTGTAATAACAGGATCTTCGTTTTTTGTTCTTTCAAACAATACATTGTTATCAAAATCAACAGAATCTGCACCTGTGTAACTTTTAATAACTACTATACCTGGAGTTGGCACCATTAGTTTAGTAAAATCTAACATTGCTGTGATAGAGTTATAGTCATCTATGTCATATGACCAAGCTGTTCCAATTCTCATTAGCGCAGGAATAAATTCTCGGTTAGTTTTGTCTGAGTAAGTGATTTTAGCGCCTAAGTTTTGAAGAGACAAACCAAATGAATAATCTATTTTTTTCTCGTCCCCTTTAATTTTCTTAAAAATCTTGTTTTTATAAATGGCAGACAAATCACCTGCACCACTTCTACCAACTTTAGGCGTAATACCGTTTAATGGCCTAGTACCTGCTAAGTTTGAATTGATAAATCTCAAATTAGTTCCTATAGCCCAATTTTTACTCAACTGAGAGGCATAAGCAACATCTACAGCATATTCACTTGGATTGAAAACACCTAATGGATTACCAACATCATCTGTAAAATTAATATCTCCAAAACTAAAAAACCTAAATGAACCTGCCAATACAGAACGTTTAGAAACCTTACCATAACCTGCAATTTGGTTGTATGAAATACCCGGAACTAAACTTCTTAACCATGGGGCATAAGAAATAGAAAGACCTGATTTTTGTTCATTATCAACAAATGCCAATGCGGCAGTATTCCAAAATATTGAATTAGCGTCGGGTGAACTAGCCACGCCTGCATCTCCAAGCGCAGCACGTCGACTATCCGGAGTTATTGTTAAAAAAGGAACCGCAGTGGTAATTACATTTTGTTGTCCAGCTAATTGACTTCTACTAATACCTTGGGCATTAGAATTGGAATATGAGGCCACTAAAAGCCCTACACAAATGATTGTTTTTGTCTTTAAAAAATTAAAATTTAACATGTAAAATATGTACTTTGATTAAGTAAAATTATTATCAATAAACGGCAAATATAAGTAGATTTTCGAATTTCTTTAGTTTAAAATAACCAACTTTTCTATTTTTTCAACTTTTTTACCATTAGAGCTTCTAATATTTACCCTATAAATATAGACGCCTTTAGATAATTTATCTTCAAAATCATCACGACCATTCCACTCAATATCAGAAACGTGTGAATTTGCAGATACTACTGTTTCACTGATTGTTTTAACAACTTTCCCTGTTATAGTCATAATTGAAATATCTATATCCAAAGTCTCACCACTTTGATTATGGTCGAAGTGAAACACCGTTCGATTATTAAATGGATTAGGGTAATTTAATAAATTTTCAATCACAAATTCATCTTTATTTTTAACAACGAATTCAATCGTTTGTTCATTTGAATTGTTATAGACGTCCCATGCTTTTAGTGTATAAGTATGTCTTCCTGGACTTATTCCATTGAGTTTAAATTCAACAGAACCATTTGTGTAACTGTTGAGCTCAGACTTGTAAAAGGAATTTAAAATATACCGTTTTTCTTGAGCAGTCCCTTTATCTATAATTGCCAAAATGTCTCTACCAATTCCATTTCCAGAAGTATTAATACCGTTGTCATCAAAAAGTCTAGCTAATAATACAGGTGTTTGATTGGTTATACCACCACTAACAAAAGTATAATCATCAACTGCAATTTCCAATACAGGACCTTTTTCATCTGCTATTGCATTTGGATTGGTTCCCCCTATTAAGATTTTGTCATAGTGTCCCCAAGCATCTGTTTGATTGTCTGCGCCATACAAACTAATTTTACCAAAGCCATAGTTATAATTAATATCCTTAGGCACTATAAAACGAATATTAAATTTCCCATTATTGATAGAATTAACGCCTTTAAACAAAATATTAGAATACAAATTAAACGGCAATACTGATGAAGGTATATTGTCGTTCGATAAAGTTAAAAACCGAGATTTCTTATCAAAAAACACTGAGTTTATTTTTCCTTGAAAATTATTGAGCGGCGAACCAAAGACATCTTCAACATGTCCTGCAAAATTCATTTTACTCAAAGCTTTCATAGTATCGTTGGAGTTTACTACCGATTGTCCATTAATACTATCAATAACAACTATTGATTCAGGATAATTCATTGTTATTGCAGGATCTCCGAAAAGCGTGAACATTCGGTCATTAGAAGAAGGGTTCGGCCTGTTTTTGAGTTTTTTATGAATCTCTCCTAAAGTTGGCCATTTCCCCCCTATTTTAACATAAGCACAATTGGTCCAGAAAAAATTTGTTAAAGAGGCATTATCTCCAGCATAAACAAGTCGTGTAGTTGTGTACATAGCTATTGCTCCTCCTTCAGGATTGGTGTACATATATTCTCCTGCACTTTTTCTTCGGGCATCATCAAAACGGCTAAATTCACAAGTTGCAGTAAAAATAACAGGCAAAGTGTTTAGATTTTTTAGGCCATTAATCAAAGGAATATCAATTACTTTTTCGGAAGCTAAATATTGCTCACCACCGTGACCAACATAATTGAAAATTAAAGTCCCATTTTCAAAATCTTTAATTATGGCGTCTTGAACTTCAGGATACCTTTGTGAACCACTTAAATTTTGTTGTTTGTATGAATCAAAATAGATTTTATTGATGTTTAAATTCTTAACTGTAGTATCCAAATAACCGCTGATATTTTCAAAATCACCAAGAAACATTACCTCCCAACTTGCATCGGCATCATCGGCACATAGTGTGGCATTTGTTCTCCAATTCCCCAACGTAGCATCGCTTTTATAATGTATTACTTTGTCTACCATGTCCATAGCTTCTGTTGGACTAGAAACAGGCATACGAGATACAACCACTTCAAGCTTTTGTTCATTTATCCATAAACCATCTGTAGAATCTAAATATCCGAAAAAATCATCAGAACAATAATAGCCATTGCTAAATGAAATGGGAATATTCCACTTTGGTTCCGACTCATAAGTAGGTACAAAATTTGTATTGCCTGAAATTCTGTCTTTGAAGTCAAAACTTGCATCGCCCAACAATAACACATATTTTAGTTGATTAACTGGATTATTATTGCCATCATAAATTAGTTTGAGAAAATCGCGAATGGCACTTATATCCTGAGAACCACTAGAAAACTCATTATATATTAATTGAGGGCTAACCACCAAAACTTGTAAATTTGACTTCAATCTGTGAAAATCCGCAAGTTTATTCGCTGCATCCTTAAAAACATCAGGTGCTATAATAATATACTGAACAATGCCTGTTCCGTGTAAATTCTGATTTTGAACCACTTCTACAAATTCAGGTTTTAAGAATTCCCCATTAAATAAAACATATTCTTTCAGAATAAAAGAGTTATTGTCTCTAAATATGGATGACCCATTGTCTGTAAATAAAGTTTGCACTTTAGGTTCAATTGGATTAGTCACATCAAAAACTATAGAATTTGAATTAAGATTCTGCAGTCTGTATTCTATTGTTCCATGTTGAAGCGTTTGAATATTGCTAAATGGCATAAAACTCTCTTCTTTAGAAAGCAATCTTGATCCATGTAATTCATAATAATTCAACCAAGCTTTTGAACTACTATTTGGTTTATTATATGTAAAACGCAATTGAATACTAGATGAATTGCTTGCTAATGAACCGTTTCTTATTCCACCGTCAGTAAAACAATCATATTTAGATGTAAGGTCTTGAAAAAACATGGTTGTTACTAAATTTCCATTAATTTGAAGATTCATTTGACTCAATGTTGGGGATACAGAAGCAGCCTCAAAATATACACTTACTTCTTTATTAGTTGTTATATTAACCAAATTGTGATTAAATGTGTAAGAAGTTTGTTGATCGAATTTTTCTCCCAACCAAATTCTACCTTCATTACAAAAGTTTTCATTTTCATCATCGTGAAAAAGATGATAATCAAACCAATTGAACGAATTTTCAGCCACTAAATTATTTCCATTCGTTTTAATTGACATTCGTTTACCAGATGCACCACCATAGGTTAAAAAGAAAAATGTTTTATCAGAATAGTAATTAATTTGGTGCTCATATCTTTGTTTTTGAAAATTATATTTCCATTTATGAGGACCTTGAACATATAATAAAATGTAATCTTCATCATTAAATACCCCATCATCTTCTCCAATTATTTGAATTGCATTTTCGGGCAAATCTTCGAACCTTGATACCGCATTGTCTTCGGACAACATACCTCCTTGATGACCGTATATTTTTATTGTTTTTGGATCGATTGATTCAATATCTAATCCAGCAACTTTTAAATCACTTTTCGACAATTTATAAATACCATCTTGAACAACACTAAATTTAAACCATTTTCCGGTTGCTAAAACTGTGCTATTAGTTCGTCTTTTTGACGATAAATTAATGTTGTTTTTTTCTACTTTTCTAATATTATTTATTAGTAATTCATATGATTTCAAACAATATATGTCGCCATTTCTTAAAACAAAAGGTGTCAAAGTATAAGCAGCATATAACTGAGAACCTTCGTAAGTATGATATTGTTTAACTTTAACTTCATTTGAAAGAAGAGGTTTTATTTTATTTTTAAAAGATTCGAAACCAGACAATTTTTCAAAAACCGGGTTTTGAATGGCTATTTGAGTATAATAATCAGAAGGGAAATTTTCAGTAATAGATGGTAAAAAAACTGAACCAAAAAGGGACTCAGATAAGGTGAAATTTTTGACTATTGGGGTGTGATGTTCTAGAGAAAAATCCCAAACAATCGATTTTGAGGGAATTAAAGCAACGTTTTGAGCATAAACAGTGTTATAAAACAATAATGACAAAACAGAAGTAAAACCGATATATTTTAGCATAAAATAAATACAAAATTAAGTCTAATTACCCATTGAAACGCAATTGAAATAAAAAAATTTTAAAAAAAATATGAAATTACAAAAAAATGACAATATCTTTGTGAAGTATCCGTTTATACAAGAAAGGAAAATGAAAAAAATTTACGTTTTAATTATGATCTGTACTGTTTTTATAACAGCTAAAGCTCAAGACCCTGAATTTTCTCAATTCTATGCAGCGCCAGTTTACACCAATCCAGCGATGGCAGGAACTGCATTTTGTGGAAGAAATTCAGCAGGTAGAATGTCTATCAATTATAGAAATCAATGGCCAAGTTTACCAGGAACATTTAGAACTTTTAATGCAAGTTACGACCAACATTATGAAAAAATTGGTGGTGGTATTGGATTAATGGCTACTTATGATAGAGCAGGTGCAGGTCAATTAACAACAACTTCAGTAAGTGGTGTATACTCATATGTATTGCCAATTAATAAATATTTCTTTTTGAGAGCCGGTTTACAAGCTTCATTTGTTCAAAAAGCAATTGACCACACTAAATTAAGATTTGGTGACCAAATTGACCCAACCAGAGGATTTGTTAATTTAACACAAGAACCAACCGCAAGTAATAGTGTAGTATTCCCTAATTTTGGAGCAGGGTTCCTTGCATATTCTGAAAGATTTTATGCTGGTTTTGCAATACACAATATTACGCAACCTGTTCAGTCTTTTTATAGTAACAATGATGGTATCGTTCCTAGACGTTACACTTTTCATTCTGGAGTAGTGATTCCATTGGATAACAAAAGAATTGCTCAAGCTACCTTTTCTCCTAATGCTTTATTCATGATGCAACAAAACTTCACTCAATTGAATTTTGGTTTTTATGTAAACAAAGGTCCTATTGTAACTGGTTTATGGTATAGACAAACACTTGGTACTTTTGGTAATTCAGATGCAATAATGGTATTATTAGGTTTCAGAAAAGATAGATTTAAATTTGGATACAGTTATGACATAACGGTTTCTTCAGCAAGAGCAGCAGCTCCTGGCAGTCATGAAGTTAGTGCAACAGTTGATTGGTGTCTAAGAAATAGACCTATCCGTTTCAAACCATTAAGATGTCCTGATTTTTAATTTTATTTTGGAAATACACAATATTTAATCATTTTTGCAGTTTATAAGATATTAACACACGCACATTAACACACATGAATAGAAAGAAAAGTTTATTGGCAATTTCGACATTAATGGCAGGTATAATGCTACTTACGCCATCTTGTGCCAACAAAAACAAATCAAAAACAACTGGCTTTGGATACAATAGCCGTAAATGGGGTGGATTTGAAAATCACAAATACAAAGGACAAGAAACAGGACCTGGATTGGTTTTAGTTCCTGCTGGTGCTTTTGTAATGGGTTCAACAGAACAAGACGTATTATTTGAATATAACAACGTAGAGAGAAAACAAACGGTGCCATCTTTTTATATGGATGAAACAGAAGTTTCTAACTTACAATACGGTGAATATGTTTATTGGTTACAAAGAGTTTTTGGTGAATCTTATCCAGAAGTATATAGAAAAGCATTACCAGATACTTTATGTTGGAGAAGCCGATTGGCTTTTAACGAACCTTATGTAGAATATTATTTCCGTCACCCTGCCTATAAAAACTATCCTGTAGTTGGTGTTAGTTGGTTACAAGCTACTGATTTCGCGGCTTGGAGAACAGACCGTGTTAACGAAATGATTTTAGACAGAGAAAAAATTCACCCTTACAAAGATTTCAAAATGAAGGATGAAGAAAACTTTAATACCAAAGCCTATTTAGCTGATCAATACAATCCAGCAACAAGAAAGAAATTAAAAGGGATGCCTCGTGACTATAGAACTAAAAAAGGTCGTAGAGATGTTGGCACCAAAGATGGTATATTATTACCTGAATATCGTTTACCTACAGAGGCTGAGTGGGAATATGCTGCACAAGGTGCTATTGGTAATTCTCAATTTGAGAATACAGATGAAAAAAGAATATTCTCTTGGAATGACTTAACAGTGAGAATGACTCATGGTAAAGAAAAAGATAGAGGTAAAATTATGGCTAACTTCAAAAGAGACAAAGGGGATCAAGCGGGTATAGCAAGTCAATTGAATGATGCGGGGGTTATTACTACTCCAGTTGATGCTTATTGGCCAAATGATTATGGAATTTATAACTTAGCTGGTAACGTTTCTGAATGGGTAATGGATGTATACCGTCCTTTATCTTTCGAAGACGTTGATGATTTCAACGCATTCCGTGGTAATGTATTCACTAAAGTAAAATTAGACCAATATGGTGAAATTGAAGAAAAAGATTCTTTAGGTCGTTTAATTTTTGTTAAAGTTACGGAAGAAGAAAATATCAACCGTAGAAACTATAAAGTATCAGACAACATAGGATATAAAGACGCTACTTTATATCAAAATGATGAACAAGTTTATGAATATGGTGTAACAACTTTAATTAACGACAAAGCAAGAGTTTTCAAAGGTGGTTCTTGGAATGACAGAGCTTATTGGATGAGCCCAGGCACAAGACGTTATTTAGATGAAAACTTATCTACATCAACTATAGGATTCAGATGTGCTATGCATAGAGTTGGATCTCCAATTGGTAACAGCAAAAAAAGAAACAGATCTCTCCCTTCTAATGGAATCGGGAAAGGTAAATTAAGATAATTAAAAATCAGATATTTAAAAGCCCTGCATCAGTCAGGGCTTTTTTTTTCAATAACATAGAATGAAATTCGAACAATACAGTTTCCATCCCCATATTACTGCTAATTTAACAAAGTTAGGATTTAGAAGACCAACTGACATTCAATTTAGAGCCATTACTCCAATAATGAAGGGCGAAGATGTATTGGCTATTGCTCAAACAGGTACAGGTAAAACAGCCGCATTTGCAATACCTATTATCAATCATTTGTGTAATAATAAAAAAAAGAATAGAAAAATCAGAAGTTTAGTTTTAGTTCCAACAAGAGAGTTAGCCATTCAAATCAATGAAGTATTTAATTCAATTGGATTTAATACAGGAGTAAAAGTATTCAGCTTATATGGAGGTGTAGAACAAGACAAGCAAATACAAACATTAAAAGAAGGTATCGATATACTTATTACAACACCGGGCAGAATGTTCGATTTAATAAGTCAAGGTTATATCGATTTAAGCCAATTAGAAACGTTGGTTTTGGATGAGGCAGACCATATGTTAGATTTAGGTTTTTTGAAAGATATAACCGACCTAATGAGGCATATTCCTTTTAAAAGACAAACTTTATTTTTTTCGGCAACTATTACAGATAAAATCAGAAAGCTAGCCTATTCTATTGTTAAGAATCCTATTAGAATACAAATTTCACCTGAAAATCCCGTTAATAAAAATATCGACCACTCTGTTGCTAAAATTGAGATGGACGATAAAAGATTCTTTTTAGAAAGAATTGTAAATGAAAATCCAGAAAGTAAATTTTTAATATTTGTAAGAACAAAAGTTCGTGCAGAAAGAGTTGCTAAAGCGATGGAACGAGTTAACATCAAAACATCAACAATTCATGGCGACAAAGACCAAAAAGAAAGAATAAAAGTATTAGACCAATTTAGAAATAATACTATAAAAATACTGATTGCAACCGATGTTAGTGCAAGAGGAATTGATATTGCTGATGTAGATATTGTTGTAAATTATGACCTACCCGACCAAGCAGAGAGTTATGTTCACAGAGTTGGGAGAACAGGAAGAGCAAATAAAAAAGGACAAGCAGTATCTTTTTGTAGTAAAGAAGAACTTCCTTTATTGAAAGAGATTGAAACATTCATTGGCAGCAAAATTGATTTAATAAAAATCAAAAAAGATGTATACAATGAAACAATTCAATTAAAAAATGATTCCAAAGAATACGATTGGAAATCATTAATTAATGATGACTAAATGTTTAAGCATTAACAAAATAAATAGATTTATTTTAATTGCATTTTACCAACTCAAAAAAAGAGTGAAAAAGGTTTAGATTGATATGTTAAAAAAAGAGATTTTGATTACCTTTGCAAACTCAAAATTCCCTAAGATGAACATGAAAAGAATTACAATTGCTAAAGGCGATGGAATAGGTCCTGAAATAATGGATGCCACATTAGAAATCATAAAGGCTTCAGGCGCAAAAATTGAAATTGATGAAATAGAAATAGGTGAAAAAGTATACTTATCAGGAAATACCTCAGGTATAGCAGATTCCTCTTGGGACACTTTGAAACAAAACAAAGTATTTTTAAAAGCTCCTATTACAACTCCTCAAGGAGGAGGCTATAAAAGTTTAAATGTAACAGCAAGAAAAGCACTTGGTTTATATGCCAATGTAAGACCTTGCGTAACCTACACTCCATTTGTAGACAGCAAACACCAAATGGATTTGGTAATCATTAGGGAAAATGAAGAAGATTTATACGCAGGTATTGAACACCAACAAACAGATGAAGTAATCCAATGTTTGAAATTGATAAGCAGACCAGGTTGCGAAAAAATTGTAAGATATGCTTTTGAGTATGCCAAAGTTAACGGCCGCAAAAAAGTAACTTGTATGTCGAAAGACAATATTATGAAACAAACTGATGGTATGTTTCATACCATTTTCAATGAAATTGGATTGGAGTATCCAGAGATAGAAAAAGATCACTGGATTATTGACATCGGTTCGGCAAGAATTGCAGACACTCCTGAAGTATTTGATGTAATAGTTACTTTAAATTTATATGGTGATATTATTTCTGATATTGCTGCACAAATTGCAGGAAGTGTTGGGTTGGCTGGTTCTTCTAATATAGGGGATGGTTTTGCAATGTTCGAAGCTATTCACGGTTCTGCACCAACAATTGCAGGCCAAGGCATTGCTAATCCTTCTGGATTAATCCAAGGTGCTGTATTGATGTTACTTCACATTGGGGAAACAGAATCTGCAGAAATGATTCAAAATGCGTGGTTAAAAACACTTGAGGATGGCATTCATACTGCTGATATTTACAAATCAGAAGTTAGTACTAAAAAAGTAGGTACATATGAATTTGCACAAGCTGTTATAGAAAGATTAGGTCAAGAACCTCAAAAATTAAAAGCTGTAAAATATAAAAAAACAGCTGGTATTCAAATAAAGCCTTATCAAAAAAGAGTTGAAGCAAAAAAGGAATTGATAGGTGTTGATATATTTGTTTGTTGGAATGGCACTAATGCTAACGAGATTGGTGAAAAAGTTTCACCTCTTATTCACAAAAATATTGAACTTAGTATGATTTCAAACAGAGGAATTAAAGTTTGGCCAAATGGATTTGAAGAAACCTTTTGCACTGACCATTGGAGATGTAGATACAAAAGTTTGGATGGTTCTACGATCTCTCAAGGGGATATTATCGCACTTTTAACTTTATTCAACCAAAATCAAATTGAGGTTATTAAAACTGAAAATTTATATACTTTTGATGGTAAAATTGGATTTTCGTTAGGACAAGGTCAATAGAGTTTCTTTTAATTTTTTAAATACTATTT
>JBILJV010000027.1:0-26499 GCA_044377005.1 Bacteroidia bacterium | reverse complement strand
AACTTGGGAAGATTTAAGCGAAATAATCAATTCCGAAATTGGCCAATTGGGATTAGGCGCAATGAGTAATCGCTTTAGTGCCAGTTTCTCGCAAAAAAACAAAGGCAAACTATTTATTTTTGTTCAAGCAAACCAATCCTATTTCGTTATTTATGACCTTCTAACAAAGAAAATCATTTATAAAAACAGTGCTCCTCAAATTATCCCCAACAAATCGCGACAAGTACAAACAACAGTTTACGATAAAAAAAACAATATTGAACGGTTATTGATAGGAACTACTCGACTTTTTGTGAGCAACAATGAAGGGCAAGACTTTTCCGTTATTACAACACCTGAAATTGGCAAAACAAACCACATTCACGATGACATTAATGCTCTTATTTATCAGAACCAAACGCTATACTGCGCAACAGATGGAGGCATAGACAAAAGTGATGATTATGGACAAACCTGGACTTCGCTTACACACTATTCCAATATCAATAGCACATTAATCTTTGGGTTCGACCTCAATAAAAACGGACAAATAATGTGCGGCACTCAAGACAATGGGATTTTTATTTATCAAAACAAGGAGTGGTACTGCACCAAAATGTATGGAGACGGAGGGCGTTGTATTGCTACGGCCGACTCCAATTGGTTTTATGCTGGCTTTGCACAAATGTGTTACCAAACCAAAGATGGTGGAAAAACATTCCAATACACCCATGCAGGAAATGAACGTTCGGGTTTTGATTTTAAAATGAATTACCACCAAGAAAGTAAACATTTTTACTTATCAAATCTAAATTTGTATTTAAGAAACAAAGAACAACGGTATGAAATATTAACATCCAACTTAAAAGCTGACCGAAAAATAAAGGCTTTTTGGGTCAATCCCAACAATTCAAATGAAATATGGATTGGCAAAGATGATGCAACTTGGGGTGGGAAATTAGAAAACAAGTTACTATTTACAAATGATGGGGGCGCCAATTGGCAAGACTTTACGGAACAATTATCCATTTTAAAATGGAGAAGTATTACAGACATTGCGGTTAATGAAACAGGCGAAATTGCAGTTACATTGGAATCGTTCGACCAAAATAGCACTGATTTAAACAAGGTTTATATTTCATCTGACAATGGCCAAACGTTTACTAATCAGTCGAAAGGCTTACCAAACTTACCAAGCACATGCATTATGAGTGTCAAAGGCAAATGGATTTATGGCGATAATTCAGGTGTTTATGAGTTTAATGATTTACAATGGGTTCCCTTGGGAGAAGGATTTCCTCCTACTATTGTAACGGAAATCAAATACTTTGAAAAAGAACAAGCACTCATCGTATCAACCTTCGGAAGAGGGCTTTGGGCTATTAGGTATTAATAAGAAATCGGAATTAGCCATTTCTAGATTCAGCCTAGTTCCTCATATTCTTCAATTTATCGAAATTGACAATCGTAATTAAACTTCCTTTAATTTCAATAATGCCTTCTTCTTTAAAATCAGTTAGTGTTCTGATTAATGTTTCGGTTGCGGTTCCTGCAATATGGGCCAAATCCTCGCGACTAATTGGAATACTAAAGGGCGTTTTTTCTTCAGTACCATATTTCTCCTTAAGCAATACCAAACTCTGTGATACTTTTTTTCTTACACTGTTGTATGCTATCTGCAACAATCGTTCTTCCTTATCTCTCACCTCTTTACTCAACAGTTTCATAAACGTGTTTGCCACTTCCCTGTTTAGGTATATCATTTTAAGAAAATCATCTTTGTAAATCATTTTCAAATCACAATCTTCCATAGCAATAGCTTCATCTTCATAAACGCCATTTTCTAACAAAGTGACGTATCCCAAAAAATCACCTTGATTATACAAGCCTGTTATAAACTCCTTATCTTGATTGTTCGACTTTAACGTTTTAACCTTTCCTTTTTCGATAAAATACAGATAATTGGGATTGGAATTTTCTGAATAAATAACTTCTTTTTTCTTAAAATGCTTTGATTTAATTGAAGACTGAATTTGAGCAAAGGCATCAATGGTTTTAACATGAGTCAAAAAAGAGTCAAATCCATTATCGGCTTGAGTAAAATTGGAAGCTTGAATCAGTTTGACTTTTTTCAAACGGATGTCAATAGCGGTTAAAAGCTCCATGTCATCAAACGGCTTAGTTATATAATCATCGGCTCCCAATTCCATCCCTTTGCGCACATCAGACCGGTCGGCCTTAGCTGTCAAGAAAATAAAAGGAATTTGATTGGTAGAAGGATCTCTGTTAAGCATGTGCAATACGCCATAACCATCCAATTCAGGCATCATAATGTCGCAAATGATAATTTCTGGCAAATTGGTTTGGGCTTTTTTTACGCCAATCTTCCCATTTTCAGCAGTCTCTACTTCATGTCCTGAAAGAGCTAATATTTCTGAAATATTCTCTCTCATTTCGTTGTTATCTTCTATTAATAATATTTTTGCCATAATCTAAATTGGTATTTCAATAAAAAAACGTGTTCCTACGCCGGGTTCACTTTCAAATGTAATCTCTCCTTTTAATATTTCAATATATTTTTTAACAATATTGAGACCCAAACCGGTTCCTTGGATATTTCCAATGTTATTTGCCCTGTAAAATCTTTCAAAAATATTGGATTGATCCTCATACGGAATACCAATCCCTTCATCTTGAACTAAAACACTCAATTTCTGACCTTTGAATGCTGTTTTAAGGGTTATCGTTTTATTTTCTTCAGAATATTTGACCGCATTGCTAACCAAATTTATTAATAAGTTACGGAATATTCTTACATCAATAAACACTTTTTCATTATTGGTTTCGTCTTGGTAATTAAAAACCTGTCCCGACTTAGTAATCCCTTTCATGGTATCCAACAAATCAACAATTAAATCATATACATGCGTTGGTTCAGGATGAGGCTGAACAATGCCTTCTTCTAACTTATCTAAGGACAAAAAATCATTCAGAATATCGGTTAAATTCCTCACAGAATCTTTCACTCTGTCTAAATGTTTGAATATTTTTTCGAGTTCTTGTTTTTCGGCATATTTTCCTGCCAAAGAAACTGACGACAAAATGGTTGCCAAAGGCGTTCTGAACTCATGAGAAGCGGTACTTATAAACCTTGATTTTAAATCATTTAACTCCTTTTCTTTTTCAAGTGCCAGATCAACTTCTTTTTTAGATTCCGTTAATTTTTTAATCATTTCGGCCAATTCCAAAGTTCTTGATTGCACTTTCTGTTCCAATTCTTGGTTCAATTTCGACAACTGGAAACTGGCTTTTTTAAGCATTTCATTGGCCTTTTTCAACTGATTGTCTTTCTTTTTTCTTTCAGCTATGTCTATGATAAAAGCAACCACTAGGGTTTCCTCTCCGTTTTTAACGTGACTTAAACTTATCTCTACAGGAAACTCTTCCCCATTTTTATGATTGGCATACAAGTCACGCCCTTTTCCCATTGACCTAGGCATTGGATTGGCAAAATAGCCCTCTCTGTGATGGACATGATGCGACTGAAAACGCATTGGCATTAATTGGTCTATGTTTAAGGTCAAAAATTCATCATGGGTATAACCAAACATTCTTTGAGCACTAGGATTACATAATATTATTTGACCTTTGTGATTGGACACCAAAATACCTTCGGTGGCATCCACAAACATTCCTTCGTATATTTTATCGTTTCTCTCTTTCGACATTGTTTTTATTTTTTGGGTTGACAACAGTTTTTTACCTCTGTATGTCCGTTTACTTTTTCCAACTCAGGACTTAAATAAGGTATTCCTAAATTTGCGCCTCTTAGTATCATTAATATACCTATAATAAATGGCAACAATTTGTACAAAATTAAGAGTTTTCTCCATTTTATCTGCTGTGTTTTTCTGAACAACAACCAAGCGGCTATAAAAATGGGTGAAGTTCCTATTCCAAACAGCACCATATACATTACAGATTCACTTACAGATTGCAAACTTGCACAATAAATGGCTGCTAAATAAATGGCACCACAAGGCAACAATCCATTTAAAACACCTAACAACAATGCCGATACATAAACAGGCAAATTCCAAACCTTGTTAAAATACTGACCAATGTACTTAGAATAAAACCCTAAGAACAAAGCATTTTTTGTTGAAATTAAAGAGACCGTTGCATATAACAACAACAGCACACCCAATACAATGGTCAGTGTTTGTTGCATGTGAAACAAAGAAAATGAATAGCCTATTAAAAAAACCGATACACCAATGAGGGTATAAACTGATATTCGCCCTACTTGATACAAAAAAGCAAACAAAAAACGGTTTGACTTTACTTTGGGTGGCACTGCAAAAGCCAAGGGACCACACATTCCAAGGCAATGAAGTGTGGAGATTAATCCAAATATCAATCCATTAACAACCATTAAAATGCTACTTTTTTGTCAATAATCATAGAAGAGTCTCCTACATAACAAGTAATTCTAACCTCATATTTCCCTGGTAAAAAACTCGATTTATTTATGGCTTCTATTTTGGAACCTTTGTACCTAAATGTTAAATCTTTTTTAGCATCATCTGGTCGCTTAAAATATAATTTGATTGAATCCGATGACAATGAAACAGGCTGAATAACAACAATTTGGTTGTTTTTTTCTCCTATCACAAAAGAATCTAGATAAGGATTTCCTCGCATTTTACTGTTAATCGTCGATTGGTATTTCAACTCTTCATTAAAATAATCTTTTGATTCAAGACCAATGTCCTGACCGCAACTTTTAAAAACCATAAAAACGATTAGGGCTACAAAAAATAAATACAAACCTCCTATAAAATACTTAAAATTCATGTTTTCAAATTTAACGATAAATGGGACCTAAAAAACCTGTCTTAACTTTCTGAATGACTTTACCTTCTTTTAATACCTCAATGACTACTTTTGTTTTTTGACCCCTAATTTGGTCACTTGGCACTTCCATAAAAAACTGTCCATCATACTTAGACTCTGCTTTAACTAAAATATCATTGCCTACCATTTTAATAATAGCCCCTTTAGGTTCTATTACTCTAATACTTAATTTTTCATCGTGATAGGTTTTATTAATTGTTTTGATTACAAATAAATTAGAATAATAAGTGCTGTCTATTTGTTGATATAAAGTCCCCGGAGTTCTCAAAATTGTGGTTTCAATGTTTTCTCTGCTTGTAATTAAAAAAACCAATGCAATTAGCAAAATACTCAATACAGAAACATAGGCTTTGGTTCTCCAATTCCATATTTTGTGTTGGGCTTTTGACAAGGCATTTTCACTGGCATATTTAATCAATTTTGTAGGTTTGTTTATTTTCAACATCACCTCATCACAAGCGTCCATACAGGCAGTACAATTGACGCATTCCAACTGAGTGCCATTACGAATATCAATAGCGGTAGGACATACTTTTACACACAAACCACAATCGATACAGTCCCCTTTGCTTTGAGCAGGCTCGTCTTTTTTTATCCTTCCTCTAGGTTCACCTCGGAGGTAATCGTAGGCTACTACAATAGAATTTTTATCTAACATAACGCCCTGTAATCTTCCATATGGACAAGCGATAATACAGACTTGTTCTCTGAACCAAGCGAAAACAAAGTAAAATACACCTGAAAAAACCATTAACAATAGCAAGCCTTTGTAATGCAAAGAAACGGGCTCTGTTATAATCTTAAATAACTCATCAATGCTGATTATATAAGCCAAAAAAGTATTGGCAATTAAAAAAGACAATCCATAAAAAACGGAATGTTTAAGTACTCTTTTTCTGATTTTTTCTGCCGTCCATGGACTGGCTTTTAGTTTTTGTTGTTGAGCACTTGTGCCATCAATCCAATATTCTATTTTTCGGAAAACCATTTCCATGAATATTGTTTGTGGGCAAACCCAACCACAAAATATACGACCAAAAGCGACAGTAAATAAAACCACAAAAAGAACAATAGTAATCATAGCCAAGCCAAAAATCACTAAATCGTGTGGCCAAAAGATAGTCCCAAACAAAATAAATTTTCGTTCAAGTACATTGAACAAAAACATGGGATGCCCCTTGTACTTAAGGAAAGGCAATCCAAACAGCACTATCAGGTAAAAAACCGATAGTGCTGTTCTTGCATTGTAATACTTGCCTTTAGGCTGAGTTGGAAACACCCATTTGCGTTTTCCATCTTTGCCTATAGTGCCTATTGAATCTCTATACGACTGATCGACATGTTCAAGAAAAGGATCATTCTCGTTTGCCATTATTTTGTTTCTATAATTTTAATTGAATCTTTAAGATTGTTCGTTTCACTTACTGTTGAATCTGACCCTACACTTTCCTCAAACAACTCCCCTTGTGGTGCTTTTGGGTTGGCAGGATTCGTTCCTTTTAAGGTGTGGATATAACTGATTACATTCTGAATTTCGGTTGGCGACAATTCGTCTTTCCAAGCTTTCATTCCATTTTTTGCACCATTTTTAACCACTGTAAATAGGTCCTTGGCATGACCACCATAAATCCAATACTTGTCTGTAAAATTAGGCCCAATAGTTCCTTGACCTTCAGCACCATGACAAACAACACAATTTTTAACAAACAGCGCTTTGCCATTTTCAATTTTTGCTGCATCATCCACAAATACGACATTGGTTTCATCCACATTTAATGCCATTTTCAAACGGTATTCGTTTACAGACTTTTCGGCATCTGCCATCTCTGTTAAGTACTCTTGTTCGCTCGACTTGAAAGTACCTGTGACGTGGTAGCCCACAAAATAAATAACGCCTGATAGTATAGTTAAATAAAACCCATATTTCCACCACGGTGGCAAATCATTATCCAACTCCTTAATACCATCATAATCGTGGTCTAACAACACATCTCTATCCGATTCTACTGGTTTTACTCCCAATAATTTACGTTGAATAAAGGCATATAACTTGTTTTCTTTCACGACCACTTCGCCTGCTTTAACTGCTTCTTTTTCCTCTTTCACGACTACTAATCTTAAAATAGCCAAACAGAACCATAAAATTACAAAAAGCTCAATCAAGATAATGGCAAACATGATGTAAAAAGTCCATGGATGAATACCAAAGACTGGCACATCTTCGTAAATACTTACCTTAACTGCTGCCTCTTGTGCCATTAACTGACCTGAACCAAACATTAAAAACAAAGCTGATAACACTTTCAACCCTTTGGCAATCTTTAGGTCTCTAACTTTAGATTTTATTGTTGTTTTTATCACATTGGTTAGTACAATAATGATAAACAACAAAACAAACGCTAAGGTTGTCATGGCTAAAAATACAGGATTATAAAAGGGCGACTGCAAACCTTTACTTGCAACTTCTTGAGCTTGTATTTGACTCAAAAAACTGAAGGATAATATTGATAATAAAACTATTTTCTTGTTCATAAATTCTAATATTTCAAATGTTATTTTTCTAATGGTAAATTCTCGATTTTACTAAAATGATGCTTATCTGTTTTGAAAATGTATAACAACAACAGTGTAAAGAATACAAAAAACACGATTAAAGAAATCATTGGATAGACTTCGACGCCTGTTATTTTTTCTAAATAATGAATAAATTTCATGTGATTATTTTTTAAAATCCTTATTTTTTCTCTGCACTAATGTCTGTTCCTAATCTTTGTAAGTATGCAATAAGTGCTATTACTTCTTTTTGTGGCATCGCTTTGATATTGTCTTTTTTCAAATCTTCAACAATTTCATTGGCTTGTTTCATCAAATCGTCGTTAGCTACCTTTTCATAACCTGCTTCATAAGGCACTCCTAATGTTTGCATCGCTTTTATTTTAGCTTCTGTAATATCCATATCAATATCATTTTCAAACAACCAAGGATATTTTGGCATTATTGAACCAGGCGAAATGGAAGTTGGGTCGTAAAAGTGATTGAAATGCCAAGCGTTTGATTTTTTCAACTTTTGAGTTCCTTCTCTCGCCAAATCGGGACCAGTACGCTTACTTCCCCATTGGAATGGATGGTCATAAACATGCTCCCCAGCTTTGGAATATTCGCCATAACGCGCTGTTTCACTTCTGAACGGACGAACCATTTGTGAGTGACAAGTGTAACAACCCTCTCTTACATAAATATCTCTACCTTGTAATTCCAATGGCGTATATGGTTTAACACTCGCAATGGACGGCACATTTGATTTGATTAAGAATGTAGGCACAAATTCAACTATTCCACCTATTAATACCACTATCAAACTAAACACCAACAATTGAACTGGACGTCTTTCTATCACTCTATGCCAGTGTTCGTTGTGTTCTGATTTGAATTCTTTTTCTAATGGTGCAGCTTCTGCATTTTCGTCACCAATGTACTTCCCTATTTTAATGGTTTTAACTAAATTCACAACCATCAATATAGCTCCAACAAAGTAGATTGTTCCACCAATTGAACGCAATAAGTAAAAGGGTTTTAAGTGTACTACAGTTTCTAAAAACTGGTATTTTAAAGTCCCATCTGGTGTAAATTCTTTCCACATTAAACTTTGTGTCCAACCAGCCCAATACATAGGAATAGCATACAACAACATCCCCAATGTACCTAACCAAAAGTGTGAATTGGCCATCGACTTACTGTAAAGTGGTGTATTAAACAATCGAGGAATCAACCAATATAATATACCGAAGGTTAAGAAACCATTCCAACCTAAAGCACCTATGTGAACGTGTGCAACAATCCAATCTGTAAAGTGGGCAATTGCATTCACATTTTTGAATGACAACATTGGTCCTTCAAAAGTCGCCATACCATAAGCGGTTACTGCAACAACCATAAATTTCAATACCACATCTTCTCTTACTTTGTCCCAAACACCACGCAAGGTTAACAAACCATTAATCATACCACCCCAGCTTGGTGCTATTAACATTACCGAAAACACAACACCTAATGACTGTGCCCAATCTGGTAATGAGGTATAAAGTAAGTGATGCGGACCTGCCCAAATGTATAAGAATATTAATGCCCAAAAGTGAATGATTGATAAACGGTAAGAATACACAGGTCTTTCTGCCGCTTTTGGCATAAAATAATACATCAACCCTAAATAAGGAGTAGTTAAGAAAAATGCAACCGCATTGTGACCATACCACCACTGAACTAGAGCATCTTGCATACCTGCGTACCAACTGTAACTTCTGAAAAAACTATAAGGCAATTCAAATGAGTTAACCAAGTGAAGAACCGCTACTGTTACAAAAGTGGCTATGTAAAACCAAATAGCAACATACAAATGTCTTTCTCTTCTTTTGATAATAGTACCAAACATGTTCCAACCAAACACAACCCATATTATCGTAATTAATATATCAATAGGCCATTCAAGTTCTGCATATTCTTTTCCTGTGGTAAAACCGGCTAACAAGGTAACTGCCGCCAATACAATGATTAATTGCCAACCCCAAAAGTGAATTTTACTCAACACATCACTGAACATTCTGGCTTTACATAAACGCTGAAGCGAATAATATACCCCCATAAAAATCCCATTTCCCACAAATGCAAAAATGACTGCGTTGGTGTGAAGTGGTCTCACCCTTCCAAAGGTCGTTTGTGCTAAGTTGAGGTTTAACTGAGGATACACCAATTGGAATGCAGCAAGTAACCCTACCAACATACCAACTAATGCCCAAAGCATTGTTGCATAAGCAAACCATTTAACAATCTTGTTGTCGTAACTGAATGATTCTTTTGTCATATATTCTGATTTTATTAATTGTGTTTTTCGTTCTCTTTGTTTGCACTTGATGTGCTTTTAATTTCGTCGTCAAATAAGATTCTTACAGAGGGTGTATAGATATCAGTAAACTGACCTTTTCGACTGGCTTTGATAAAAAACCACAAAAAAAGCAAGGCTAACAGTAAACTTGCACCTATTAAAATTATCATTATTTCCACGGTTCAAAACTAACTAATCTGAATACCCATACTCAATGACCGCTGTTAGTTTTTAAACTGAGCAATGTCAGTTTTTATGAATAAAATGTACTATAACTAAACCTCTAACTATCAATCAACAACCTTTATTCACCGACTCATCAACAAAAAAAAGGGACCTAAGTCCCTTTCCTAATTTTTCTCCTTTTTAAAGTGCGTATAAATCAGTTTTATTTAAGCACCAAAACTGGTGAATGGTTAAATTTAAGGCTTTTTTTGATGACACAGTTTTTTTGCAGATTAGGGTGAATGGTTTATATTTGTTGAATTAAAACTTTAAATGTAGCACTATATGGCACAAAGACAAGCAATTTTGGGAGGTATATGTGCCAATTTATGGCACATATATACAAGTTAGCCACAATGTAAAAATGAGCAGACAAGGACATAAATTTGCAATTCTTACTGGACAAGCACGTCCTGTTCACAATACAAAACAGGACGCTGAAAAGTTTTACTATTCACTTCGAGACAAGGCTTTACTTGATATTGAAAAATTAAGATCAAAATATCCGAACTATAATCTTGACTTTTCGCCTGATAGCCTGAAGAACATAGAAGGATTATATTTTGACCTTCTTGACCAGCATAAGTACTCAAAATTCTCAGTCTTAGGACTGACTTTAAATAGAATGGAAGAGTTACTTGCAATTTACTATGGACAAGTTTATGTTCAAAACACAAGCACAAACTGGACGGTAGAAAAAGATACTTTTGTACCTGACCGATATTATCTAGCAGTCAAGTTTGATAATAATTTTATGACAATAGAATGTTCGTGCAAGACTAATCACTACAAAATGGAGGACAACAAAAGAAGACAAGCACTATACAGAGAATTTAAAAAACATGAAAAATACACTGTGGCTAACAAAGGCTAAAATCAAGCGGGCGGAAAGTGCTGATATGAAGGGAGGTCAACTAAAAAACTTCATCATAGTTTGATTGTGATGTGCTGCGAAATACCCGCCAGCTTTTAGCCTCAAACGTTATGCGTCAGTTACTCAAAAACTCCAACTAATCAATTTGGCTATTTTAAATTATATACGTATCTTTGTCGAAAACACACGTAGTTATGACCACTAAACTAACATTGACAGTAGATAAGACTGTAATAGAAAGAGCAAAGTCCTACGCAAAAAACACAGGAAGAAGTTTATCCGAACTCATTGAAAATTATTTGGAGACAATAACACAAGAAGGCGGCGAAGAAAAACTTTCTCCAAAATTGAGTAAAATAGTAGGCTCTGTTAAACTTCCAAAAAACTTTGATCAAGAAAAAGAATTACGTTCTTATTTTGAATCAAAACACTTATGAAAAAAGCATTTCTAGACACGAATATAATTGTTGATTTAATAGCTGACAGAAAGCCATTTAGCAAATTTTCAATTGAAATATTTAAGAAAGCCGAAGAAAATAAAATTAAACTATTTACTTCTTCCCATTCTATTGCGACAACGCATTATTTACTAAAAAAATATCTCGAGGAAAAATTACTACGTGATGTTTTATATAATTTACTTGACTATATAACAGTTGTAGCCGTCGACACAGATATATTAAAAAAAGGACTTCGTTCAAAACATAAGGACTTTGAAGATTCAATTCAAATTTTGTGTGCATCAACAATAGAAAATATTGACTGCATTGTTACCCGTAATATCAAAGACTTTCGTGACAGTGAAATACTTGTTTTGACACCTGACGAATTCTGTTTAAAATATTAGCTAATCTTTCGATAACAGCCGCTTAATTCAATTGACGCTATTTGCCTCATATCATTTAGGCCACTTTCTCAAAGCGACCAACCGTTTATAAACTCTATTTCCCTATTGACTATATAATCACCAAAACAAGTGAATGGCTAAATTTAATGGCTTTTTTTGATGACACAGTTTTTTTTTGCAAATTAGGGTGAATGGTTTATGTTTGTATAATAAAATTAAGCATAGCACTTTATAGCACATCTATTTAAGTTAGCATACATTATAAAACAATAATACGAAAAATAAAATAACATGAAAAAACAAATACATTTAGTTAATAGACTTTCGGGCTTGATGAAGCCTCTTAAGGTATTGGCAATTCTTATTCTGTCCTGTAATACCAACATCCTATTGTCACAAAACTGGGATGAGGTTGTAAAGGCAGTTGCTACAGATAGAGCTGCTTTTGATTCGTACGGTTATTCCGTGTCTATTTCGGGCGATTACGCGATTGTGGGCGCTAAGCAGGAAGACCATAATGCAGCTGGTAGTCAGTTTCTTGATAAGGCCGGTGCTGCCTATATTCTTAAAAACAATTCCGGTACATGGACTATGGTTCAAAAGCTTGTGGCTCCAGATAGAGCTGAAAATGATGAGTTTGGATATTCGGTGGCTATCTCTGGAGATTATGCAATCGTTGGTGCTCCCAGAAAAACCGTTAAGGTCGGATTTGACATGCAGGCTTATGCAGGTGCAGCCTATTTATTTAAGAATACATCTGGAACTTGGAAAACGCTGGGTAAGCTTTTGGCCGAAGAACCGAAATTTGGGGATGAATTTGGCTATTCGGTAGCCATTTCCGCGAATTATGCAATTGTAGGAGCTCCTTATGATGACGTTTCTGTTAATGGAGGTACTCCTCAATCAAATAAGGGCTCAGCTCAAATTTATAAAAGAGACAGTATCAATTGGTCGTTTGACCAAACGATTACTGGCGGTTTTGGCGGTCCTAATAATCATTTTGGTTTGTCTGTTGGTATTTCCGGAGACTATGCCATCGTTGGGGAACCGCTTAACGGAACGACAGCTCCTGTAAATTATGTCAAAGCAGGATCAGCCTATATTTTCTTTAGGGGAAGTATAGGGACTTGGAAACAAACGCAATTTTTAAATGCTTCAGACAAGACTGCCGGTGATGAATTTGGTAATTCAGTAGCTATTTCCGGCGATTATGCAATTGTGGGTGCTATGCTGGAAGACCACAATGCAACTGGAGGGGCAAGCCTTAACTCGGCCGGATCGGCATACATTTTTAAAAGAAATGGAAATACATGGACACAGGCGAAAAAGATTGTGGCTTCAGACAGAGAAGCCAGCGATAAGTTTGGCGTTTCAGTATCCATTTCCGGAGATTATGCGATAGTTGGTGCCTATAATGAAGACCATGATAAAGCAGGAGGAAACACCTTTACCGATGCAGGCTCGGCCTATATTTTTAAAAATACCGCAGGGAGTTGGGCACAGTTACACAAGATAGTGGCTTCTGACAGAGGGGGGTATAACCTTTTTGGTTATTCAGTAGCCATTTCAGGAGATTATGCGATAGCCGGTGCTTATAGTGAATCTGAAGATGAAGCTGGTGGAAATAACCTTGCCGCTGCAGGCGCTTCTTATATATTTAAGAATTGCATTGTTAGAAGCACAGATGCTCAATCTTCTTGCGGAGCATTCACCTGGATTGATGGCAAAACATACACTACAAACAACAACACGGCAACCTACAACATCGTAGGGGGCGCTGCCAGTGGCTGTGATTCAGTGGTTACGCTTAATTTGACGATTAAAAGTGTTTCAGACATTAGCACATCAACTACTGGAGTTACAATTAAAGCAAATAACTTATCGGCCACATACCGTTGGTTGGACTGCAATAATAATTATGCCGTGATTCTTGGCCAAACAGGCGCTTCTTTTACACCTGCTGTAAACGGAAATTATGCTGTTGAATTAACCCAAAATGGATGTGTGGATACTTCCAATTGTGTCAACATTGCCAATGTCGGCATAGTGGAGAATACATATGGCAATTTACTTAAAGTTTACCCAAATCCGACCCTAGGAAACTTTAATATAGACCTTGGAGCTATGTATAAAAATACACAAATTTTAATTACAGATATATCCGGAAAATTGATTGATTTAAAAACCATTTCTCAAAGTCAAATCCTCAATCTTTCTATAGAAGAACCTGCAGGAATATATCTCATTTTGATTCAATCGGATGATAAAAAAGCTATTATCCGCCTAACAAAAGAATAAAACAAATTGCAAACAATGTATAAACGGCATTAAAACTACCGCTTATATTTAATCGTTTATTAACTCTATCTCCCTATTGACTATTTAAGCACCAAAACTGGTGAATGGCTAAATTGTATGGCTTTTTTTGAAAAACTTTTGTGAAACAAGCGTTGCCAAAAGCTTTCGTGGTGTTTGTAAACCACTAGCAAATCTGGCTGTATTTCCAATAAGGCCTCTTCCATAGTTTTAATAGCGTCCAATCCCATAACATGCTTAATTTCTACCAATTGCGATTTAAACATTTTTTGCAATGCCGACTTAAATGTATTCGACTTTTTCAAGACTGTATCATCGTAGTGCGTCACATTCAAAACAAGTAATGTACTTTTATGGTCACCCATTAACGTGTTTAAAGGCTTTAATTGACTGGTTTCCAAAGTATCACCATTCCACGCATAGCTCAATTTATCCAACTTCAAATCTTTGTAATTGTTAGGAATGACCAACATAGGCACCTCTACCTTGTCAACCAACACAGAACATACGTCACCAAATATCATCTTGTCAAAGCCTGTTCTTTTTTTGACCCCTAATACCGAAATCCAAGGATTAATTTCTTTGATTTTATCAGTGATTGCTGTCACCAAAAAGCCTGACCCTAAATCAAACTCTATTTGCAAGCTAGGAAATTGTTTTTTAAGCGCCAAAACCGATCGTTTTAATGCACCCATTGCTCTATTCAAAGAAATGTCTGCCGAAAAATTCACTAAATTGACATTGTCTGTGATGGCAGCTGATGACAATACGTGGTAAACAAAAAGGGTTGATTGGGTTTTTAAAGCCAACTCTGCGGCAATATTAAGCGCATTTTTGGAGGGTTTAGAAAAATCGTGTGCAGCGAAAATAGTTGATGTATGTTTCATTGGTTTATTATTAAGATGTTCAAAAATAGCATTTTAAGAGTCTATTAACATTAATTATGTATTAACTTTTAGCCTTATTTATTTTAATTTATAACTTTTTTTAATTCCTACAGTTAACAACCATGTTAAAACCAACATAGTCATGGAACTACTAGGCATTAATATAGCTGCAATTAATGGTGACAATTGAGCTGTAATAGCAAAATACAACCCAACAACATTGTATAGTAATGAAAATACAAAACTGATTATTATAACCCATTTTGCTGCATTCACAAACTTCAGCAAGGTTGGCAATTGTCCCAATTGTTCTGCTTTAATTAACACATCACAAGCTGGAAAAAAACTACTGGTACTATCCGCAACCGAAATGGCAATATCTGCTTCTTTCAATGCGGGGGCATCATTTAACCCATCGCCTGCCATACACACAACCTTTCCTTCTTTTTTCAATGACTGTATTAATGCGACTTTGTCCTCTGGCTGTTGTTTTATAAAGACTTTGTTGAACCAATTCTTGTCTATTTCTTCATTCAATTCAGTGTCGCCACTCGACAAATACAAGTCGTAATTTTGAACTTTCAATGCTTCTAAAATTGACTTCGTTTCACTTCTAATATCGTGTCTTAACTCAAAATAACCACGATAAACACCGTCTATTTCAACATGTATTACGCCACTGTTTTGAGCTTCTACCAAAGATTCTGCACCTATGAACTTAGCTGAACCTAATCGAATTAACAAACCATCTACTTCACCTTGTAAGCCCTTGCCCGCAATATCTGTAAAGGCATTCAACTTCATATCTGACGAATAAGTGTAATAGGCTTTGCTTAATGCAACACTATAAGGATGGATAGACTGATGGCAAACCAAGCCCATTTTCTGCTTTTCACTTGTGTTTAAATTAGTAAGATCTTCAATAATGTAATGACTGTTGTCGGTCAATGTCCCTGTTTTGTCAAACACGATGGTGTCACATTTTCTTAATTGATTGATGGTTTGTTTATTCTTGACAAACAATCCATTTTCTTTCAAACTCCTCAACAAATGACCATTGGCAAAATTGGTAGCTAATAATAAAATACAAGGGCAAGCTACAATCAATACACTCGTTAATGATTTAAAAGCCTCTCCCACTCCGTTCACTTGATATTGATAAATAAAGGCAAAAGCACTAATTAGCAACAGACCCAAAGTGAAATAATAATTAATCTTTTCGGTCAAAGAATCTTCTTTATCATCTTTGGTTTTCTCTACCGACCACAATTTTACCAAACGACTATTGTCAGTATCAGTCATAAGTTTAAGTTGGGCTGTGTTACCCGCTATTTTTGCACCTGCATATACTTTTTCACCCAATGAAAGGGCTACAGGAATGGATTCTCCTGTAATAAAACTATAATCCACTGTTATAAAAGGAGATACAACTGTTGAATCGGCAGGCACTAATTCACCATTTCGCAATTCAATAACATCATCGCGTTTCAATTGATGAATATTAACGACTTTAATTTGATTGAGTGCATTAAGCAATCTTGCAGACAATGGGAAATAAGACTTATAATCGCGGTCGAAGGTGAGTGAATGGTAGGTTAAATCTTGGAAATACCGTCCTACTAATAACAAAAACACAATCCCTGTCATGCTATCAAAATAGCCAGATTGATGGTTAACAAACAACTCATATAAACTGCGTAAAAAAGTGGCAACCACTGCAATCATTACAGGCAAATCGATATTCAATGTTTTCTGTTTGATGGCTTTAAATGAGCTTTCAAAAAACTCGGTCGAACAATAAAACAAAACAGGCAATGCCAATATTAAACTGATATAATCGAACCATCGTTTTAGCACTAAACTGCTGGCATCCAAAGACAAACCTAAATATTCAGGAAAACTGAGCATCATTATGTTACCAAAGGCAAAACCAGCGATACCTATTTTAACGGAACGTTCAGAATATTTCCGTTTTTTTACCCCCGACAAATTTGATAAAGTTAAGTCAGGCTTATATCCCAAATGAAACAGTAACACTACAATTTCAGACAACTTAACACTGGATTGGTCAATTGTAACGAGTAATTCTTTATTAAAAAAATCGACCCTAGAAGAATTGATTCCAGGGTTAAATCTCTCCAATCTTTCTAATAGATAAATACAGGAGTTGCAGTGCATCCCCGGGATAAAAAAACGATACTGAACCGAATTACCTTGACTAAAAACAACAAACTTACTAGAAGATTCCTTTTCGTCTAAAAAATCAAATTCAGAAACATCCGTTATTTCAGGCTTCAAACCTTTTTCATTGTCATAGTATTGACATAAGTCATTTTGATTAATCAAATCATAGACAGCGGCACAACCTTGACAACAGAATGTATTTTTATTTTTTACAACCGGTTGTTCTGAACAGGGTAAACCACAGTGTGTGCATTTTACATCTATCACTGTTTGAATATCACTTTCATCAATTGTGATGCCTTTCATGAGCTCTAATTATTTTTTTTAATTACAAGTACCGGTGATTTGGAAAAACGAAGGGCTTGTTTAGAAAAACTTTTATGGAATAATTTTTGAAAAAATCCATAGTGATTAGCGACCACTACCAACAAATCAGGCTTAATTTTTAACAGATAATTACTGATAGTTTGCGGCTTATCTAAGCCTTGAATTTGCATAACTTCAGTTTTGTGATTATAAAAATACTTTGCTAGTATCTTTTTGTATTCAATTGCATTTTTTTGAACTTTATCATCATAATGAGTTATGTTGATAGCTGAAACTAATTGTTTTTCTTTAGTCATTAACTTTTTCAATAAATGGAGGTGATCGGTATGAGTATTTAATCCATCCCAAGCATACACCACATGTTTAGTTTCAAAGGTCTTAACATTCATTGGAATCACTAAAAATGGAACATCAACTTTATCGACTAGTTCAGTGCACACATCACCAAAAATAACGCGGTCGAGTCCTGAATGTTTTTTGACACCTAAAATAGTAAGCCATGGGTTGTATGATTTTATAGCCTCTAAAATAGCAGGAATAACATATGCATAAGTTACGCTGAAAGTCATATTTAACTGAGGATGGTCGCGTTTCAAAAAACTAATAGTCCGTCTCATTAATGTATTATTTCTCTGAATATCCGAATCGGGAGAATAGGTATAGGCATATTCAACATCAGACATTACTGTAATGGGTAAAACATTAAAAATAAATAATCTTGATTGAGAAGTATCAGCGATTTGTGCTGCAACTTTCAGTGCATTTTTTGAAGCTTCAGAAAAATCATGAGCTACCAATATGTATTTCGAATTTTTCATAGTAATTATTAATTGACACAAAATTAAATATTAAAAGACTCATTGATGTGAATTAAAATTAGTTACAAAACTGATTCTTGTCATGTTTAATAAATATTAAATCACTTAAAAAACAACTTGCTTAAAAAAATGTTAAACTTTATATTTGTAAATTATATTTGAAATGGAAATAAATCTTGAAAAACTGTTTGATGAAAAGTTAGAAAACGAAATCAAAATCGAACCTAAAGATTGGATGCCTGAAAAGTATCGTAAAACTTTATTAAGACAAATTTCCCAACATGCTCATAGTGAAATTGTTGGAATGCTTCCAGAAGGAAATTGGATAACACGTGCTCCCAACCTTAGAAGAAAAGTAGCTTTACTTGCCAAAGTTCAAGACGAAGCAGGACATGGTTTATACTTATATTCAGCGGCTGAAACTTTAGGTATGAGTCGAGATGAAATGTACAACGACCTTCACTCTGGCAAGGCAAAATACAGTAGTATATTCAATTACCCTACATTAACATGGGCAGACATGGGTGCAATTGGTTGGTTGGTAGACGGTGCTGCAATTATGAACCAAGTACCACTTTGCAGAACCAGTTATGGTCCATACGCCAGAGCAATGGTAAGAGTATGCAAAGAAGAAAGCTTTCACCAACGTCAAGGTTATGAAATCATGCTTACATTGAGTAAAGGAACTCCTGAGCAAAAAGCAATGGCTCAAGATGCGCTAAATAGATGGTGGTGGCCTAGCATTATGATGTTTGGTCCCAATGATGACAATTCACCTAACACGGCTCAAAGCATGAAATGGAAAATTAAACGTTTTAGTAATGATGAACTAAGACAAAAATTCATTGATGTTACCATTCCACAAGCTGAGTTATTGGGATTAACGATTCCAGATAAGGATTTGAAATGGAATGAAGAAAGAGGACACTACGATTTTGGAACTATCAATTGGGATGAATTCAATCAAGTTATTGCAGGGAATGGACCTTGTAATAAACAAAGGCTAAAAGCTAGAGTAGATGCTTGGAACAAAGGAGAGTGGGTTCGCGAAGCTGCCACAGCTTTCGCTGAAAAAAGAAGTAAAAGAAAAAATACACAAGCTGCTTAAACATGATTCAAAAAGAATGGCCTCTTTGGGAGGTTTTTATAAGATCTAGACAAGGATTAAACCACAAACATGTCGGGAGTTTACACGCTGTAGATTTTGATATGGCAATAGAAAACGCAAGAGATGTATACACTAGAAGAATGGAGGGTGTGAGCATTTGGGTGATTGAAAGCAATAAACTTAATGCAAGTGAACCTAAGGACAATGATGTTTTGTTTGAATCATCTCATGATAAAATATATAAACATCCAACCTTTTCTTCCCTACCCGAAGAACTAAACCACACTTTGTGGGAGGTTTTCATACAATCTAAACAAGGATTAAATTTCAAACACGTTGGAAGCTTGCACGCTGAAGATGTTGACATGGCAATAGAAACCGCTAGAGAAGGATACACTAGAAGCATGGAGGGCGTAAGTATTTGGGTTGTACAAAGCAATGAAATTCATGCTAACGAACCTAATGAACAAGATGCTTTATTTGAACCTGCTAATGACAAAACATATAGGCATCCTACTTTTTATATCCTTCCTTTAGAATTAAATCACATGTAAAAAATGGAAAATCAAACAATTAAATTAGATTATCTTCTACACTTGGCCGATAATTCTATGATTTTAGGTCAACGAAATGCCGAATGGTGTGGCCATGGCCCTATTTTAGAACAAGACATCGCTTTAACAAACATATCTCTAGATTTATTTGGTGAAGCACGTAATTTATATAACTACATCGCTAAACTTAAAGGTGGCAATTCCACAGAAGATTCTGTAGCTTTCCTTAGAGATGTTTTAGAATACCGAAATGTTTTATTATTAGAACAACCAAATATTGATTGGGCTTATACTATTATAAGACAATTTTTCTTTGATGTATTTCACTATTACCAGATGACCGCTTTATGCCAAAGCAATGATGAACACATTCGTTCTATTGCCATAAAATCGCTTAAAGAATGTACTTATCACCTAAAATGGAGCAGCGAGTGGGTTATCCGATTAGGCGATGGAACAGAAGTTAGTCACCAAAAAATAAAAACAGCATTAGAGGATTTATGGGACTATACATCTGAATTATTTATACCTTCAGAAACCGAATTAAAAGCTACAGAACTTGGATTTGGGGCAGACATTTCAATAATAAAACCTTTGTGGGAACAAAAAGTTAACGCTATATTGACCGAAGCAACTCTCCTATACCCTGAAACTGTAGTAACTCAAAAAGGGGGTAAAACAGGATTACACTCCGAACACCTAGGTTTTGTTTTAGCTGAAATGCAATTCCTGCAACGGGCTTATCCTGGCGCTGAATGGTAATTAAAATCCCTTAACTCACTCTTAACTTTTCTTTTTGCGTTTTTTGCAACTGAATGTATTATTTATTTGCACATACTGCAAAAATCAAAAATCTCTTTTCAAAATTTGCCAAAAACTAAGGAACAAATTATTACTTTTAGTTATATTATGGTTCAACCTTATTAACTAAAACCCTCTTTCGTTTATCAATAATTCCGTATTGAGATTTTGTAACATTTTTGCATCAACAAATTTTTATTGATATGAATACAAAAAACAACTTCAAATTATGGCAGGTATTACTTGTTATCTTATTAGGATTGGGCATCAACACAATTAATGCTCAAGAAAACAAAGACAAACCTCAAAAAGAAGACATTGCTGTATTAGATTTTGATACCCGTGGGTACAATTTCAATCAGCAACAAGCCATTCAATTTATTATTAATGAACTTATCAGAATTGGACAATATGAAGTAATGGACAATTACGAAATTGAATATATTTCAAAAAAAGAAAACTTAATTACAGCAGGATGTTTTTCCAAAACATGCTTATCTGAAATGGGGGTGCATTTTAAATCAGATAAAATGTTTACTGGCAGCATACAATTATTGGGTGATAGAGTCAATATCACTCTCAGATTGTTTGATGTAAAAACGGGCTCATTTGAAAAAACATTGGTTAAAGATTTTTTAAATATTTCAGGCAATGAATTGATGATGATAAGAATCACTATTAATGAAATGTTTAATATCCCTAACGATGAAAATACAGTAAGTAAACTTACTATGAAATCTGAGTTTGACAATTCAGTGAACAATCCATACAAATTAATTCTTAAATCAGACGGACCTCGAATCGGATTGGTTGGTTTTAGTGGTATAGCTGCAGAGGTTATTAAAAACAAACCCAATGAAGGTGGATATGGCAGCTATCCTATGATGTTTCAATTTGGTTATCAATTTGAAAAACAATACTTAAATGAAGGCAATTTTCAAGCATTAATTGAATTCATTCCAACGATTACAGGATTAGACCAAGGTAGAGTAATTCCAAGTATTAGTTTTTTAAATGGTTTGAGAAATAATGTAAATGGTTGGGAGTTTGCTTTTGGTCCGACCTTTAATTTAACAAAAATGGCCAAAGGATTTTATGAAAATGACGCAAATGGTAATGAAAAATGGTATTTAGAATCAGATCGAGATTTATTTCCTAACAAAGAATTGAGTATAGTAAGTAGACCTGATAGTAGAGGAAACGTTAGTGCAACAGCTGGATTCTTATTTGCATTTGGAAAAACCTTTAAAAGCGGTAAAATGAATATTCCATTAAACTTCTTTTTTGTCCCAAGTAATAATGGTGCTCGTTTTGGCTTGTCATTCGGCTGGAATGGTAAAGACCGTTATGAGTTAAACGATTAAAATAAATAAGATCAAATATTCTAGGGGTTGTTTCTTAAATGGAACAACCCTTTTTTATTTATTTGATTTTAACTTAAGTTCATTTATGTTTGTGTAACAAATCATGACGAATAGAAGAAATTTCATTAAACAATCATTATTAGCTTCAGGGGCATTAAGTTTAGGAATCAATGAAGTCAATGCAAGTCCAGTATCTTTCTCCCACATTAAGCTCAATGAGATTGAAGAGGAGCAATTGTGGAAACTTATTCGATCTCAATTTCCATTATTAAGCACCAAAACCTTTTTGAATAATGGCACATCAGGGCCGTCTCCTTTTTCAGTGATTCATGCTATACAAAATGAAATGATGGACATTGAAAAAAATGGCAGATATGGCGGAAATGAGGACATAGCAATCAACGCATTAGCTCGGTTTTTAGGAACCAAACCATCCGAAATAGCTTTAACGAGAAATGTAACCGAAGGAATCAACATTATTTGTTGGGGTTTAAATTTAAAAGCAGGTGATGAAGTTATAATGACAAAACACGAACATGTAGGACACGCTGGTCCATGGCTTAACAGAGCAAAACTACATGGTATTGTATCTAAACCAATGGATCTAGGAAAAACCGCCGAAGAAACTATCCATTTATTTAAAAAAAGTTTGACCAAAAAAACCAAAGTCGTTAGCATCCCTCACATTCCTTGCACTATAGGTCAAGTACTTCCTGTTAAGGAAATTTGCGCCATAGCAAAAAGCATGGGCATCATAACTATGATAGACGGCGCTCACCCTCCAGGCATGCTATCTATGGACCTAAAAGACATCAATTGTGACTTTTATGTTGGATGCTGTCATAAGTGGATGTTGGGACCAAAAGGCACAGGCTTTTTATATGTTTCAGAAAATGCACGTTCATTAGTTCAAGTTTATTATGGTGGTGGTGGTGTTGACACGGGTTGGGACATGTTGAGCAATCCTCCTAAAATGGAATCTTATGTAGACAATGGTCACCGATTCTTTTACGGGACACAAAATGCAGCATTGTTTAAAGGCATAGAAGCTGCTGTATTTTTTCAAGAACAAATAGGTAAACAACGAATAGAAAACAGAGTAAAACAACTTGCCAATTATTTACAAGAACAATTGCTCAATTTAAGTTCCGATATTGAAATGCTAACCCCTACAGAATCTATCTCTAAAGGGGCTCAAATTGCTTTTAAAATCAAAGGGAAAGAAATGTCAGAACTTCAGAAAAAAGGATACGAAAACAACATTATAACCCGCTATGTTCCCGAAAACAACATCAATTGCTTGCGTGTTTCTACCCATATCTACAACAATGAAGCTGAGTTAGATTCATTATTAAAAGTGATTGACCAATTTATAAAGAATGACAAATAAAGAGCTTGCAAGCATTTTTTTTGAACAATGGGAGCAAAATGTCCCATCTTTTTTCATCAAAACATCAGGAAGTACAGGTGAACCCAAATCCATTGAATTAAAAAAAGAGTGGCTCATTTGGAGTGCGTTAAATACCGCAAAGGAAATAAAACCTCAATCAGGCGATCATTTATTGTGTTGTATTCCTATTGATAAAATTGGGGGATTAATGATGTTAGTGCGCTCAAAAGTTTTGAACATTCCTGTTACTATTATTGAACCATCGGGTTCCCCTTTATTAACAAAAAACGAAGCAACAATAGCTTCTTTCACCCCATTCCAATGTTCAAATATTATAAACGACCCTACTCAATGTCAAAATTTAAGTACCATTAGAACCGTTATTATTGGAGGGGGCGACCTGTCTATCTCACTAGAAAAACGAATTCAAGCATTAAATACAACAACTGTATTTTATCACAGCTATGGAATGACAGAAACCTGTTCACATATTGCCTTAAGAAAAATCAATACCGAGCTGCACCAATCATTTTTCAAACCATTTGATGATGTTTTGATTAGGCAAAACAAGGAAGAATGTATCGAAATAAAATGTCCCTTTCATACAGAATACATTTCAACCAATGATTTAATTGAAATAAACGAAAACAAGGAATTCAAAATGATTGGTCGTGCCGACTTTGTTATAAATACAGGTGGCGTTAAATTAATTCCTGAATACATCGAACAGTTAATTGAGCAATATATTTCTCCAAAAGCAACATTTGTAGTAAGCTCTATCCCCGATAATGCATTGGGTGATAAAGTGATACTTTTGAGTACTGAAGTGAGCGCTTTTGATCAAGTGGATTTCTCATTTTTAAATCAATATTCTAAATATGCAGCCCCAAAACTCATCATACCAATTGATGAAATTCCATTAAATCAATCGAACAAAATTGACAGAATCAAAATTAAAAACAGTCTGTTAAATTACTTAAGTTGATTTTATTAACCATTAAAATAAGATTAAATAAATAAGACTAGTGACTTTTTAAAATACAATCACTCTACTTTTACCATTAAAAATGCTTGTTTTTATGTCCTTCGGAGTACTTAAAAACGAAATTCAAACATCAACAAAAACACTTAAACCAATAGTGATAACAAGCCTTTAGCTCAGTTCAGAAAAAAAAATCAAAAAAAATCAAAAAAAAATTTAAAGATATGAGTTGAACATATATTTTTGCATCAATAAATTCTTCAATGGATAAGCTTCGTAAAATAGTAGACTATAGTAATGTACCCGATGATATACTTAATAAATTAGGTGAATTATATCCTAATGGTTATGAAAATAATATCATCAAATTTCCAAATGCAAAAGGTGAATTAATTTCAGCGGTTAGAGTTGAAACAGATGACACTATTTACCTTATTAAAGTTTCATCACAACTAAAACAAATGTATGATGATTTAGATATTGAAGAACTTGACTTCAGCAATGAAGAAAAAGACGAACTATCTGGCGATGACGAAGACGAAGACCAATACAGTAAGGACAAACCTACTGATGATTACGAAGATTAAAACACTGTTTTAAAATCTTCCATTTTCATACTTCTTGATCCCTTCAACAGTACAATACTATTTCTAACATCATTCATAATAAAATACTTCATTGCCTCATCTTTATTGGCGTATGTTTTTATGTTAGAGTTTGTAACATTACACCTGTAAAAAGCACTCCCAACTAGTATTGCGTTTAATTCTGGCATAGAAGCACATAAATCTAAAATGGCTTGGTGCTCTGCTGCTTCGTGACTCCCCAATTCAAACATATCTCCTAAAACTACATATTGTGGTTTGTCTTTCATTTCTCTAAATGTTTTTATTGCACTTTCAACACTACTTGGATTTGCGTTATAAGCATCCATTAGTATTGTATTTCCTTTTTCAGTTTGAATAATCTGAGAGCGGTTATTTTGAGGATGGTATTCTGCAATAGCCTCTCTTATTAATTCAGTTTTAACACCAAAAAAGTCCGAAATTGTAATTGCTGCTTTGATATTTTGCAAATTGTGCGCACCAAATAAAGGGGATTCAAAACATAGCCCTTTATAATAAAAAGAAATATGAGGTACCAATTGAACAGCTGAAAATTGATTGGAATGAATGGAATATCCTGTTTTGTGTTTAAGTCTTTTACTCATATTCAACAGCCACATATCATCTTCATTGACAAAAGAATGCCCATTGTTTTTCAATAAATAATCATACAATTCACTTTCCGCTTTTGCCACCCCTTCAATGTCTCCAAATCCTTCCAAATGTTCTTTTCCAATATTGGTAATTACTCCAAAATCAGGTTCCGCTATCAAACAGAGTTCCTCAATGTCTCCACCTTTGTTAGCCCCCAACTCAACTATTGCAAACTGGTGATTGCTTGTTAATTGAAGTAATGTTAAAGGCACACCAATGTGATTATTTAAATTTCCAATGGTAGAGAAAACATTAAAAGCCTTACTCATACAAGCATGAAGAAGTTCTTTGGTAGTAGTTTTTCCATTACTACCTCCTATTCCAATAACATTTATCCCTAGTTGCTTTCTGTGGTAATTGGCCAAATCTTGAAGTGTTTTTAATACATCGCTTACCAGTATAACTCTAGGATTATCTCCTTTGTAATCATCAGAAATTGAAAACATTGCACCTTTTTCTATGGCTTCTTCTACAAATAAATTCCCATTAAAATTGGGACCTTTTAAAGCAAAAAACAATGAATCAGGTTTAATTTGTCTAGAATCAGTTGAAACCAATTGATTAGCTTTAATGAAGTGTTGATATAGTTCGTCGAGATGCATGGTTTTAAAATTCAAAAATATACAAAAAGCAATTAATTTGTGCAACGTTATTGGAATATTATTGTCTTATTCGTATCTTTGAAATAAGATTTTTATAAATGAAACTAAAAATTACATCTTTTTTTATACTTGTTTTTTTGTCTTTGCCCTTTAAAATCAAAGCACAACAATTGAAATATTATTTTT
>JBILJV010000084.1:0-7656 GCA_044377005.1 Bacteroidia bacterium | reverse complement strand
ACGAGATGTATAAAAAGGAAACTTGGGTTCTTCCTCAGCTGCGATTCTTATTCCACAAAAAAAGTTTTCATTAACTGCAGTAGACAATAAATCTACCTCTCTAATATTATCAATTACAGGAATTACATTCTTAAAACCATCATTAATCAACATCGCTATATTATCAATATAATTTTGCAACTTAAACCCGTTACATACTATAAATTTCTCTTTATTGAACAAACCTTGTTCATGCAAAGACTGAATTAAATTGATATCAAATGCAGATGATGTTTCAAGATGTACCTCATTTTTCAATACCTCCTCCAATACATGACTGAAGTGCGAACTTTTGGTACAATAACAATAATGATACTTTGCTTTATAATCTACTTTCGCCATGGCTACATTAAACCAAGTTCTAGCTTTTTTAATATTATCGGAAATCTTTGGCAAGTATGTAAACTTTAAAGGCGTACCATATTGTTCCACTATATCCATCAAAGGAATATTGTGGTAAGTTAGCTCAGAACCATCAATTAGGTTAAACTCATCAACTGGGAAATCAAAAGTTTGTTCAATTAAATCTATATACTTGTCTTTCATTTTTGTATTTTAAGTAAGTTACTTTGAATTATTTCCGCAAATGTAACAAAGTTAAACGTAAATATTATATTAATTTTAAGTAAAATATTAGCAATAAAAATGCAATTTACAGCTAAAAACAAAAAGTTAAAACAAGAAATAAAAACTTGTAATTTGTTGATTAATAGAAGAATTCCTCAGTCTTCTTTAAATTCTTTAAGTTAAATAAATAAGAAACACCCACTCCTATGTATGTTCCTTTGTAACCTAAATTAAACCTTGGTTGACTTGAGTTAGCGCTATTATATACATCTAAAATCGTGTAGGATTGAAACGATTGTTTAAAATAAACTCCAAACACAAACAAATTATTAATTTTATTTTCTTTAGAAATCTCTACACCTAAATTTAACATAGGATATGATGAATGCGTTACTCTTTGTTTAACCATAAACGACCTATTGCTGTTTTCTAAAACTTTATTCTGTTGAGACAAAATACTAGTATGTGTTAATCCTAAAACCCCTCTTATTAACGAACTTGAATTGGTCTTTAGGGTAAATATAAAATTTAATGGCACTTCCAAATGATTGATATTGTGCTTTAGCATATCCCCATTTCTGTTGGTATCATTATAAACTCTGTAACCTTTTGAAACAAAATTAGCCCCAGATGCTATGGTAAAATTTGGTGTTATCCCATACTGCATAGACAAACCTAATCCAAATCCTGACTTAAATCTAAAATTAAAACTATTGGGCAATGAATCAATTACTGACGTTCTGGAAGATAAAAACATTGCAGATGGACCAACTCTGAAACCCCTTTGTGCCATTGAAACAGTGCTGATGGTAACTAAAATAATTGATAAATAAATGCGTTTTTTTAACATCGTTTCAAATCTACTATTTTTTTTTGAGCTCTGTCATACTTTTTTAAATTTATCCAGACTCATTATTATATTTATATTGACAAAACAATACCTATTTATAAATAAGGCTTTCTTATGTTGGAATGACTATAAATAACTAAATTTGCAACGTGAACAAAACCGATATAATCAAAGCTTTTTCCGAATTATCATTGCAACTTTCTCAGATTGATTCTTCAATCATACACCAAGCTCATGCTGAAAATCAATGGTTTACAGAAACCTCAATCAACAGCGCTTTAGATTCTTGGAAATATGCTTTAAATAAAGATTACATCGAAAAATGGTTAGAAAACCATTCTTCTGAAGTTTCAAATAAAAAAATAGGCATTATTATGGCAGGGAATATCCCCTTGGTTGGCCTTCACGATTTATTGTGCGTTTTAGCAATGGGTCACACTGCCGTTATCAAACCGTCTAGTCAAGACCAAGTTTTAATGAAACATGTTGTTAAATGTTTAATTGAACTTAATCCGTATTTCAATGAATCAATTATTATCTCAGATTCTCTTAGAAACATTGACGGTCTTATTGCAACTGGTAGTAATAATTCTGCTCGTTATTTCGAGTATTACTTCAGAGACATCCCTAAAATAATCCGAAAAAACCGCACTTCTGTTGCTGTTCTTACCGGCAATGAATCTGATGATGAATTAAAAGGACTCGCTCATGACATTTATCAATATTTTGGATTGGGATGCCGCAATGTAACCCATTTAATCCTTCCAAGAAATATTGATTTAAAAAGGCTATATGAGTCATACGACTTATACATTGACATTGTAAATCATCATAAATATTACAACAATTACATGTACCATAAGTCTATATTGTTAATGAACTTAGACAAACATTACGACAATGGATTTATGCTTTACCAAGAAAAAGAGACTCCCCATGCTCCTATCGCGACTATGAATTATCATTATTACGATACAATTGATGAGGCTGTTTCTTACCTCAATTCACACAATGATTTGTGGCAATGTGTGGTAAGTCATCATTCCGAAATCCCAAATGCAATTGGATTTGGCAAAGCGCAAAGTCCTGCATTATGGGACTATGCAGACAATATCAATGTCTTAGACTTTCTGAAAACCATTTAAATGACTACCTAAATTACTTTTTTCTAATGTTTTTTGATTGTTCAAAAAGATTAGCGTACGTCTTTTTATTAACATAAATAACTAATATACAGCTGTTTGAATAATATTCTTCGAACTAATGCAACTTTTATAGAACATAGTCGTCTAAAAGATAACTAAATCAATAAATATATTATGAAATCTTCAATTTCAATGCTAAAAGCAACTTTAATTTTACTATTGCTAATGTTTATTCAACTTTGGGTATTAACTCAAATTTAACAAGCAAAACTGTCGAGCTTTAAAACTAATACTCATAAAACAAAAAAAACCAGACTAATAAGTCTGGTTTTTTTATGGAGAATATTGAATTAACCGTTATTGGTCTCAGAATCATTGTGCCTAGTAAATTCATCAAAATTATACTCTGGCAACAATTCATTTTTAACATGCTTAATAGTTTCGTTAAGGGCATCAGAAAACTTATTAAAATCCTCTTTATACAAGAAAATTTTAGTTTTCACATAGTTCCCATCCTCAAACTTTTTGGAACTTTCAGTAATTGTTAAATAATAATCATTTGACTTAGTACTTCTTACATCAAAAAAGTACGTTCTCTTTCCTGCTTTAACACGTTTTGAAAAAATCGTGTTTTGGTCTCTAAAATCTTCCATCTTCTTTTATTTAAAATATGGGTGCTAATTAACATCTAATTTTTTAAAAATCAAAAAAAATACGAACTTTGGCAGTAAATTTGAAATATATCTTTGTAATGAGAATAATCGCTTTAATATTAATTCTATGGGGCTGCACACAAACGGGCTATTCTTCAACTACAGACAGCACTCGCACTGTTATGGTTGGCGATTCTGTATACATTAACCAATGTAAAAACAACACATTTAAGTACATTCAATATTACAGAAAAACTCGTATCGTTGACTTAAATGCAACTTACAACAAAGAAACAGGCGATGATTTTTTTGAATATTTCTTCACTGACGGGGATTTTGATGTTAAAACCCTTCCTTGTGAATTTGGACTTAAAAAATACAAAATATTATCGATTAAAACCTTAGTAGACAAAGAGACTGGTTTGGACAGACCTGTTATGTTCCTAGATTTAGGAATTTATACTGTGGCTTGGATTGAACTAAACGGCGCAGTAAATGAAATGGAAATTTACTTACAATAAATTATTGTTTGTATCCACCTTCAATCCAACAATTAATTATCGAAATGGTACTATCGGATAATTTAGCTCCTTTTTTAGGCATTTGTGGATACAATCCTTCATGTTTAATTGAACCCATAAAACGTTTTTTCATAGCTTCTTCTTTTACCATTTCATAGTTTGATAAATCAATGCCGTAGGCTTTTTTAGTTGAACTGTGGCAAGAAGCTGCACAATATTTATTAATAATTGGAGAAACATCTTTGGTATAAGTCGCTGAACAATCTGTTTTGCTAATTGTAACTGTTTTTTTAGGCTTACAAGCTTGAACTGTAACAAGAAAGGCACTTAATACAAAAAGAGAAGTAAAAATTGATTTCATTGATTAATTAATTACAAATATAAGGAAAGAAAACTAAAAATCAACTACGCTACAGTTACTTGGTCAAAGCTAATAGGGTTTTTAACCTTTTCTTCCAACAATGCCAAATCCAACACCTCTAACATATTTTTTATGTAATGAAATTGAAGACCTTTGAGATAATTTTGTGGAATATCATCAACATCTTTTTTATTGTCATGGCACATTACAATCTCTTTGATTCCTGCTCGTTTTGCAGCTAATATCTTTTCTTTGATTCCTCCTACAGGCAATACTCGTCCTCTCAACGTTATTTCGCCTGTCATAGCTAAAAATTGCTTTACTTTTCTTTGTGTAAACAACGAAGCCAAAGAGGTTAAAATTGTAATCCCTGCACTTGGACCATCTTTAGGAATGGCTCCTGCCGGAAAGTGAATATGGATGTCATATTGATTAAACCTTTCATTAGGAATCCCTAAATAATCGGCATTCGCTTTTAAAAATGTTAATGCGGTAGTGGCACTTTCTTTCATAACATCACCCAATTTTCCTGTTAATGTCAGCGAACCTTTTCCTCTGGTAAGTGTACTTTCTACAAACAAAATACTGCCACCTACAGGACTCCAAGCTAAACCAGTAACGACTCCTGCTACTTCATTGTCTTGGTATATTTCTTTGTCTAATTTATCAACCCCTAATATTCGTTGAATGTCCTCGGCATTTAACGAAGGCTTTAAATCTATTTCCATCGCTATGTTCATGGCATTGTGCCTAACTAACGAAGCAATTTTTTTCTCTAAATTCCTTACACCACTTTCTCTTGTGTATTCTTCAACGATTAGTTCTACAACATCGTTTGATAATTTAAATTGATTGGCTTTTAACCCGTGTTGAGTTCTTTGCTTAGGAATTAAATATTTTTGAGCAATTTCAATTTTTTCTTCCACAGTATAACCACTGATTTCAATTACCTCCATTCTATCCAATAACGCAGGTTGAATAGTATCCAATGAATTGGCTGTAGCAATAAACATTACTTTACTTAAGTCATAGTCTATTTCTAAATAATTATCATGAAAAGTGGTGTTTTGTTCAGGATCCAACACTTCTAATAAGGCGGAAGAAGGGTCGCCTCTAAAATCTGTACCTACTTTGTCTATTTCATCCAAAACAAACACAGGATTTCCTGATTTAACTTTTTTAATATTTTGAATAATTCTGCCGGGCATAGCACCAATATAGGTTTTTCTATGACCTCTTATTTCTGATTCATCATGCAAACCACCTAAAGAAACTCTAACATATTTTCTACCTATGGCTTTAGCAATACTTTTACCTAATGAAGTTTTACCAACACCAGGAGGGCCGTATAGACAAATTATTGGGCTTTTTAAATCTCCTTTTAATTTTAAAACTGCTAAATATTCAAGAATTCGTTGTTTTACTTTTTCCAAACCATAATGGTCGCTATCAAAAACTTTCTGAGCTTTTTTTAGATCCAAACTATCCTTAGTAAAATCATTCCAAGGCAAATCAAGCAAGGTTTGAGCGTAATTAATCCCTACAGAATAATCGGGACTTGCAGGATTGGCACGCAACAACTTATCTAATTCTTTATTGAAAGCTTCTTTGGCTTCTTTGGGCCATTTCTTTTTCAATCCACGGTCTCTTAAACTTTGTATTTCACGGTCGGGGCTGTCCTGACCAAGCTCCTCTTGAATTGCCCTTATTTGTTGTTGAAGGAAATATTCTTTTTGCTGTTTGTCAATATCAACCTTAACTTTATTCTGAATTTGATCTTTGAGTTTCAACATTTGATTTTCTCTTATCAAATGCTCAAAAACAATATGTGCACGTTCTTTTAAAGTATTGGTATTGATAATCTTTTGCTTTTCTTGAAGTGAAATATTAAGATTAGACGCAATAAAACTAACCAAGAAATTATCACTGTCAATGTTCTTAATGGCAAAATTTGCTTCAGTAGGAATATTGGGTGATAAATGAATATTCTCGGATGCAGTATCCTTGATGTTAGACATTAGCGCCTTTAATTCTTTGTCAGGCTTTTCATCAATATATTCCAGACTTGTTACTTTAGCCCTTAAATAAGGATCTGAACTTATTTCTTCTCCCAATAAAATTCTTTTTTTACCTTGAATAATAACCGTTGTATTACCATCAGGCATTCTTAGCACTTTTACAATTTGTGCCATGGTTCCAATACTATTCAACTGTGAAATAGTAGGTTCTTCAGTGTCAGGATCTATTTGCGCAAAAACACCTATGATTTTATCAGACTTATTTGCATCTTTGATAAGCTTTATAGACTTATCCCTTCCAACTGTAATAGGGAAAACTACGCCTGGAAATAAAACAGTGTTTCTAATCGGTAAAATTGGCAGACTTTCTGGCACAACTAATTTGTTACTTTCCTTTTCCTCTTGCTGAGAAAACAATGGAAACAAATCACTTGTCTCTGAGTCGTCATTATCAATACCCCCGCCAAAAATCAATTTATCAAAATTCATATCTTTACTTTAATTTACAATAGACGTGCCATACCACAATGTATGACAAAATGAATGTATTTATTGTGAACAAATAGTTATCCTATTTATTCATTTCAATAAATCGCTCTATATCAATTTCTTTTCCCATAATGATAATTTCATCATTATCGTAAATCACTGTTGTGGGCAATACAACCCCCAACAAATGCCTTTCTTTTTCAATGTGACCTTTTTTATCCATTTCAAACAATCGCTTAACTGTAATTAATGTTAAGTTGTATTTTGTTTCGAAATCTATGTCTTTAATGGTTTTGTTCAACACCCCTTCAGGCGCGCTTATTTCAGCAATTTCATAACCATCAGGCAATTGCAAAAACGTTTTAACACTTGGGTGAATCAATCTTTCTGCAACCAAAATACCAACCTCCTCTTCAGGAGATAACGTTTCTTTAATACCTAGCTTTTCTAAAATCATCTTTTGATGTGCAGAACCAGCCCTTGCAATAATTCTCTTGATTTTCAGTTCCAATAAATTAACAACCGTTAGTACCAAAGCTTCAAAATTTTCACCTATGGCAACAACAACCGCATCCATTTCATCAATTTTGAAACTTCTTAGTGCCCTAATATCAGTTGCATCCATCGTTATTGCCATTGCCACATCTTCTTTTAATGATTCTACTTTATCCTCATTATCATCTATGGCAACTACTTCTGCCCCTCTTCTCGCTAATTGTCTTGCAATTTTTCCACCAAATCTACCCAATCCAATTACCGCAAATTTTGATTTTATCATTTTAATTTATTTAAGCAAAATTAATCCCTTTGTTTCAAACTTCCATAAAAAATTAGATAAATTATTGAATTGATTTTTTTTTGATTATAATTGCTTAAAACTATGCTAAAAACCTTACTTTTTTGTAGTATTTTAATCTCATCAACCCTTGCGCATTCGTTTGGATATTACCCTCCAATTGGCGCCTATTCACAAGCTGTTGGAGGTATAGGCATTTTCTGTAAAAATACCTTTA
>JBILJV010000083.1:0-7675 GCA_044377005.1 Bacteroidia bacterium | reverse complement strand
ATTGTTTTTTACCCAATACACCATCATTGAATTTCCTTTTGAGTTCTTTGGTCATTATAAAATTGGCCAATATGAATGACATTGCAACAAAAAAACCAAATGAGTTAATAAGTTTAAGACCATCGATTTCTAAACCGAACCAGTCTTGGAATATGTAATAAAAATTAGGATACATTTAATAATTGTTGATTAGAGTAATTGATTGTTGCGTTCATGTGACCATCATTATTGATAGAAGTAAGTTCAACTTTTACAATTTCGTTTATTAATAATGGGTCATAATCTACTTCTACTTTAATATAATTGCTTGTAAAACCAAACATTTTACCTTTTTTTTCTTCATTTTCAAATAAAACGAAAGCTTCTTGACCTATAAATTGTTTGTAAAATTGCTGTTTCTTTTTTTCACTTAAAATTCTAAGCATTTCGGTTCTTTCGTTTCGTTTAAACTGATGCACCTTACCCGGTAATTTTGCTGCAGTCGTTTGTTTTCTCTCAGAATATGGAAAAACGTGTAAATAGCTCACATCAAGTTCATTTAAGAATTGATATGTTTCCAAAAATTGTTCTTCATCCTCTCCTGGATATCCTACAATTACATCTACACCAATGGAACAATGAGGCATAAGTTGTTTAATCTCTGCGACACGTTCTTGGTATAAAGCTTTTTGATATTTCCTTCTCATACTCTTTAAAATCTCATCTGAACCACTTTGAAGTGGTATATGAAAATGAGGCATTATTTTTCGTGATTTAGAAACATGTTTAATAATATCTGAACTTAATAAGTTTGGTTCAATCGAAGATATACGATATCTTTGGTTGCCATCATGTTTTTCAATTTCCTTGAGTAGATCATAAAAGGTCTCTTGATTTTGAATGCCAAAATCGCCCAAATTAACGCCTGTTAATACTATTTCTTTAACGGAAGTTTCGGTTACTTTTTGGATAGTTTCCATTGTTTGTTCAATGGTATTACTTCTGCTTTTTCCACGCGCTAAAGGGATGGTGCAGAAAGAACAAAAATAATCGCATCCATCTTGCACTTTAAGAAAAGAACGCGTTCTATCTCCGATAGAAAAACCGGGAATAAAAATATTTGTTTCTTTGATTGGATTATTAAATATAGTTGCCTTGTCTTTCTTCTGAAATGAATCACCAATATGCTGAACCAAATTGAATTTTTCTGCAGCACCTAATACCATGTCTACTCCAGGTATATTAGAAATTTCTTCAGGTTTTAACTGAGCGTAACAACCAATAATAACGATAAAAGCATTGGGATTGTATTTTAAAGCTTCTTTAACTACTTTTTTACATTTTCTATCGGCATGGTCAGTCACAGAACAAGTATTAATGACATACACATCCGCAGAATCAGTAAATTCTTTTTTTTCAAATCCATGTTCTTGAAGTTGCCTTGAAATGGTACTTGTTTCAGAGAAATTTAACTTACAACCTAATGTGTAAAACGCGACTGTCTTTTGCATTAATAAGTGCAAATTTAGCTAAATTTAGTTCATTTATTAACTATTATATAATTAAAAACTTCACTTGAAATGGTATTTATAAAAAAAGCCTGTTCAATAATAGACAGGCTTTTAATAATTTACTATTTTAAATCTATAATGTTTTAGCTAAAAACTTATAAAACTCGTGCTTTGTTTCATAAAAGTCTTTTGAAGTATATTCCATTAAGTCTTGTATATTAACATCAACCTCCATCATTTTAACATGAATATACTTAGGTTGAGTAACTGATTGTTGTGATATTACACTTGCTTTTAATTGAACATCATGTAATAACTCATCAATATTATTTGACATAATTCTAAATTTATTTTCAAAGTGTTCAACTTGAACTAAAACATCTTGGTGCGTATTTTTACTCGCAACTTCGTTTAATCTGTTTTTGAAAACACTTAACTCGTCTTTGAAAAATTGGAGTTCTCTATGCCAATCTTCGCATAGTAAATGTAAATGAGATAATGAGTTTTTCATTGATATTAAAATATGTTACAAACATAGATAGTATTTATAATGTAATGACTGAGTTAAGTCAGAACCTAAATTGATTAATATCAGTATTAATTAGCCCGACTTTTTAAAAAACCAAACAAATTATTAAATTCAGTTTTTACGGTTTGATTCATTGTAATTGATCTTAAATACTCTAGGGCCTTGGTTTCATATGATGCTTTTAAATCCAATAAATAGTTTCTACTGCCCGCTTGTTCAAACAACTCTTTTACCTTTTGAATCTTTTCTTCAGAATTTGATTTATTGTCGTACCAATTTAATAACTCCTCTTTTGATAAATCTGACAAATGATTTAAAGCATGAATAAATAAAACGGTTTTTTTATTCTCTAAAATATCCCCACCAACTTGTTTACCTATTTGGGATTCCAAACCAAAAGCATCTAAATAATCATCTTGCAATTGAAAAGCCATACCTAAATTAAGTCCAAAATCATAGAACAATTGACATTCAACGTCATTTGACCCTGCAGCCATAGCTCCCATTTTTAGTGCACAAGCTGGCAAAACAGCCGTTTTTAACTCTATCATTTTCAAATATTCATCTTCAGAAACAAACTCTTTTAACGGCATATTCATATCTAATTGTTGACCGTCGCAAACCAAACTTGCCATTTTGGTAAATTCTTTCATTAATGGAATTTTATTATCAAAATCTGTTTCCATAATAAGCTCATAACACTTTATAAGTAAATTATCACCAACTAATATCGCAGTAGGAATATCCCACTCTTCATGAACCGTTTTTTTTCCTCTTCTGATTGGGGCATTGTCCATAATATCATCATGAACTAAAGAGAAGTTATGAAAAGTTTCCAAAGCAAGTGCTATATTATATGCACTCTTATTCACCTCATTTTTAACCGCTAAATAGGAAAGAAGCATGAGTTGTGGACGCATTCTTTTACCTCCCAACTGCATGATATAATTCATAGCATTGTATAAATTCTCTGGTTTACCTTTAAATGGGTTTGATAAAATGTAATTTTCTATTGCTTCAGAATTGATGTGATGATCGGCCATAATTTTTCTTTTTATTTTTATTATTATCTGTGCTTAATATTAAATCTATCGTTCTTGTTTTTTTACTTGCATCCAATACTTGAACCATTACACTGTCTCCCATTTTGAATTGCTTGTAATATTTCCTTCCTATAACTGCCATCATCGACGAATCATATTCATAATGATCACCAATTATTGAGTTCAATCTCACCATGCCCTCACACTTGAATTTTTTAATCTCTACAAACATTCCAAAATCGGTCAAACCAGTTATCACTCCTTCAAACTTTTGACCAATATGTTGTTCCATCCATTCAGCTTGTTTGTACTTAATAGATGCTCTTTCTGCTTCGGAAGCCGTAATTTCCATTTTTGAACAATGCTTGCAGATGCCATCCAACTGATCCATATTCCAATGGCATATCTCAGCCATAGTTTGACCATTTAAATACCCAAATAACAATCGGTGGACGATAACATCCGGATATCTTCTGATAGGAGAAGTAAAGTGGGTGTAATACTCAAAAGCTAATCCATAATGACTTGGTTTATTGGGTGTATAGGATGCTTTTGACATACTTCGAATACACATAGATTGAATTACATCTTGTTCTATTTTACCTTCTATAGCTAATGATAATTTATTGATTGAATCTCTCAATATTTTTTCATTATCAATCTGCAGTGTATAACCAAATTTAGCAACGAACTTTTTTAGTTCTGTAATTTTTAAATCACTCGGTTCATCATGTGTTCTATATACAAATGGTTTTCTTGGTTTTTGTGTATAAATAAAGGTTGCAACCGATTGATTGGCCAAAAGCATTAATTCTTCAATCAATCTATTGGTGGATTGTCTTTGTTTAACTGCCATTGATAATGGTTTAAAATGCTCATCTAATACAAACTTGTATTCAGTTGATTCAAAATTCAAAGCGCCATTGTCAAATCTTTTTTTAGTTAAATATTGAGTAAATGACAAAATATGGGCTAATTCATCATAGTATAGTCCTTCTTTTTTATTTAAAATCTCCTGAGCTTCTTCATAAGAAAATCTCTTATCTGAGTGAATAATTGTTTTAGAAAAACGGGTCTTTAACAGTTTAAATTCAGGCGAAATTTCAAAAATGACTGAGAAAGTTAACCTGTCTTCATTAGGAACAAGTGAGCAAATAGAATCTGATAAATTAAAAGGAAGCATTGGAACTACTCTATCAACTAAATAAACGGAAGTTCCTCTTTTAATGGCTTCTTTATCAATGATATCATCTGGTTTTACATAATGTGAAACATCGGCAATATGAACTCCAATTTCAAAGTTTCCATCTTCTAATTTTTTATACGATATGGCATCATCAAAATCTTTTGCTGTATCTGGATCAATTGTGAATGTTAAAACACCTCTGAAATCCTCACGTTTTTTTATTTCACTTTCTGAAATTGAAGCATTAAGTAAATCAGATGCACTATTCACTTCATCTTCGAATTTTTCAGGCAATCCGTATTCGGCCAATATGGCGTGCATTTCGGTATGGTGATCGCCTTGTTTTCCTAATATTTCAATTATTTCTGCTCGTGGAAATTTTGATTGATCAGGGTAATCAATGATTTTGAAAACGACTTTATTACCCACTTTTAAATGGTGAGAAAATTTAACATCAAAAGGATGTTTAAACTTATTAGAATCAGGAACAACAAACCAATAGCTGTTTTTTTTATTAAGAACGCCAACATAGTTTTTGTCAGAATGCTGAATTCTTTTTATAATGTCAACTTTATTCTTTTTAGTTTTAACTGCCATTACTCTGTCAAATGGTAATAATTTGACGTTTGAATCATTGACTATATAATCCTCTGATTCACCTTCAACTATTAAGAACACTCTCCCACTTTTTGATATATCTACAACACCTTCTATAAAAGTTACTGTTTGAGGGATTGAAAATTTGAAAGTATCATTTTGATGAATAATGACTTCGTCTGTCATCATTTTCAAATATGGTAATAGATTTTCTGGATTTGTAGGTTTTAAAGAGGGTGAAAGTCTAGAAAAAATTTGTTTATGATTAAGTACTTTCCCATTTTGATCAGTCAAAATAGATTCAATTTCTTTTACAATATCAATATCTTTTAAATTTGTCTTCAATGATTATAAATATACTACAAGATTAGGTAAATAAATTTAAATAATATTAACTCATGGAATAAGCTATAGTGTATTTTTTCCCCGGTAAACATTTAACTAAATTTTTAAATTCTAAATCTAAAAGCACCAAAGCTAGTTTACTTACATTTATTTTAGTGTTGAAAAACAAGTCATCTATTGTTTGTTCACCTTTAGAGAGTTCGTTATAAACTAAATTCTCATCGGCACTTAAATGCAAATCCATTTGAATTTGTTGAGAATGTTTATATGTTTTGTTTTTTTGATATCCTAAAGAAAAAACTAAACCAGGAATTGAATCTATGATACTTGCTTTGTGATCGTATAATAATTTATTACATCCCAAACTGTATGGGTCATTTATCCTTCCAGGCAATGCATAAATATCTTTGTTGTATGAATTTGCTATATCAGCAGTAATTAAACTACCCCCTTTAATACCACTTTCTACTACTATTATAGCGTCAGACATGCCTGCAACTATTCTATTTCTTTTTGGAAAATTCTCCTTATTACCGGGCATGCTAAAGTTATATTCTGTTAATAAACCACCATTAAGAATCATTTCCTCAGAAAGCCTTTTATTACTCGATGGAAATAAAGTATGAAATCCATGTCCCAAAACGCCAACTGTAGTTACATTGTTTTTTACACAAGATTTATGAGCATTAGTGTCTGTTCCAGAGGCTAATCCACTTATTACCATGACATCAAATTTTGCTAATTCTGAGATTAAATCTTCTGTAAATTGCTTACCATAAGCAGTTGATTTTCGAGTACCTACGATAGAAATTATTTTTTGATGATTAAGATTAGCATTGCCTTTAAAATACATCAAAATTGGGCTGTCATCATATACTTTTAGTTTAGCAGGGAATTTTTCATCTAAATAAAAGAGAGGAGTAATATTATTCGCTTTTAACAATTCAATTTCTTGAACTGCAAAATCGAAATGTTTGAATTTTGAGATGCTGTGTGCTGTAAAATCTCCAATTTCTGGTATTTTTAGTAAAAATGACTTTTTCTCAGTAAAAACACCTTTAGCACTTCCGCAGTAACTGACTAATAATTTGGCTAAATATTCACCTACCCCAGGAATTTGAGTTAAAGAGATTTGATAAATCAATTCATCGTTATCCCAAGAAAATGGTGTTTTATAGTCCAAATAAATTTTACTTAAGCGTTAATTGGTTTTTTCTTTGAAAGTATAGAAAAATTGGTATCAACTGCTTTTATCGTATTGCATAACTTACCTAAACCCGTAATTTCCATTTCTACAATATCATTAGGTTGTAACCATTGAACTTTATAGTTTTTATCGTTTAGTAAGCCTGTTCCATTTAATTCCAGAAAACAACCTGTACCCACTGTGCCAGATCCAATGACATCTCCTGGAAAAATATCTACTCCATAAGCGCATCTTTCAATTATTTCAGCAAAAGTCCAATCCATGTCTGCAACATTTCCGCTACTAACTTCAATACCATTTACCCAACATTTCATATCTAAATTGTAATTATTACCGACATGCTCAGATTTGGCTGGCACTTTGTATAATTCTAATTCATCGGGTGTAATCATGTAAGGTCCTATAACGGTTGAAAAATCTTTCCCTTTTGCAGGACCAAGGTTAAGTAACATCTCCTCCATTTGTAAGGTTCTTGCACTCATGTCATTCATTATGGTATAACCTGCAATGTAAGCATCTGCTTTATCAGCACTTACATTTCTTCCTTTTTTACCGATGATTGCTGCAACTTCAAGTTCGAAATCTAATTTTTGAAAATGGTCTGGCATGCACCACACCTCTCCAGGACCTTGAACTGCATTATGATTGGTAAAATACATAATAGGATAAGAATCAAATTCAGGAATCATAGGAACGCCGCGGTTTCTTCTAGCCGCTGCAACGTGCTGTCTGAAAGCGTAACCATCTCTGCAACTAGTTGGTTGTGGAACAGGTGCTAATAGATGCACTTGACTGAATGAAATTCCATTTTCTACAAATTTACCTTCTTTAATTTTTAGTTCTAATTCACGCAATGCATTCATTCCACTTTCTTCTTGATTTAAAAGGGATAGCATATTGTTGGGTAATGCATTGTTTTGTGCATTGACATCAAAAATCAAATCATTGACAATAATTCCTAATTTGGGATTATTGTTATTTAAATAAGTAACTAATTTCATGTTAAAATGTTTTTAAAAATCCTTTTAATCCCATGATGTTTGGAACGTTCATATTATCTTTACCCTTTTGGTTAGACAAGTATATAGAGAACCAATCTGTAATGTATAAACACTTGTAAATTTCCATAAGAGAATAATTTTGTAGGGGTAATTCATACACTTTATTATTGGTGTCAATCAGTAATTTTTTGAGGTATGCAAAACGTCCATTGTTTCTATCATTTGTATTACTGTTTATAAAGATAAAGTTCGTAGGTAATTCACCATAATAGGTTTC
>JBILJV010000026.1:0-26903 GCA_044377005.1 Bacteroidia bacterium | reverse complement strand
CATTATAAAAGATTTTCAACATCACCTAGCATGACACATGATGCCTTTAATCTTAATTATATTCTTTACCATGCCGTTCAAGAATCATCAGGTTTACAGGTTTATGTAAAAAATATCGAAAAGGGTGTGTTGCAAAAACTAAGTATTAAACAAGGTCAAACCGATTTTGTAACAGAGGATTTAATGCCACTTAAAGATGAAATAATTTATTTCATTTTCACTAATAACAATCAAAGCTATTTGTTGTACGAAGATGAAAAGATAGAGATAGTTAAATTGCCCTAATATAGGTAATTCATTATAGATTTTTTAGCATAAAAAAGGACGCTTACTTTATATTAAGCGTCCTTTTTTTATGAATTAGAATCCTAATTTCTTAGTGACTTATTGCATAAATGCCAATATAGGTAATAGCACCAGCCAAATAACCCAATAGTGCTAACCAAGAAATTTTCTTTAAATACCATATGAAATCAATTTTTTCCATACCCATAACTGCCACACCTGCAGCAGAACCAATAATCAAACAACTTCCTCCTGTACCTGCAGTATAGGCAATGAATTCCCACATTTTGTGATCCATAGGGAATGTTTCTAGGCTGTACATTTTCATGGTTGCAGCTACGATAGGCACATTATCAACTACTGCTGATAATAAACCAATAGATATTGCAATTAAATCTTGGTTACCAATTGTTTGGTCCATCCAAGCAGCTAAGTTAGCCAAAGTACCAATACCTTGTAAAACGCCTATTGCTAACAATATACCTAAGAAAAATAAAACACTTGATGTGTCAATTTTTGATAAAGCATGTAAAGCACTGTATTGTTTTCTTTCTTCTTCTTCTTTGTCAAGATGTAATAACTCAGAAGCAATCCATACAATAGCCAAACTGAATAACATACCCATATATGGAGGTAAGTGGGTTACAGTTTTGAAAATTGGAACAAATAATAAACCTGCAATACCTAATAATAGAATTAACATACTGCCTTTTACTTTTTCTTCTTTTTCGGCTTTGTCATAATCATAAGCATCGCGTTTTACATCACCTTTTAGTCTGAAACTAACTGCAATTAAAGGAATTACTAAACAAACTAAAGAAGGAATAAATAGCATTTTAATAATGCTTGCACTACTAATTTGACCACCAATCCAAAGCATTGTAGTAGTTACGTCACCAATAGGAGACCATGCACCACCAGCATTGGCAGCAATAATTACAATACCTGCAAAAAACAAACGTTGTTCTTTGTCGTGAACTAATTTTCTTAACAATGAAACCATAACAATGGCAGTCGTTAAGTTGTCTAATAGAGATGATAAGAAAAACGTAAGAATACCAATAATCCATAATAATTTTCTGGCATCTTTGGTTTTGATTCTGTTAGTGATGATTTTGAAACCTTGATGGGCATCAATGATTTCTACAATCGTCATAGCACCTAACAGGAAGAATAGGATTTGAGCCGTGTTTGCTAACTCGTGATTCAATTCTAGATTGATTTCGGCGATGTGATGGTGCTCAAAAAGCGCCCAAATACCCCACATTAATGCGGCAATAATTAAGGCAGGTGCCGTTTTGTTGATGTGCAACGGATGTTCAAAAGCTATAGCTAAATAACCGAGAACGAAGATAATGATTAATAAAATTTCCATTTGGATTAAAATTGGGGCGAATATATATCTATTTTAATAGATATTAAATAATTATTAAGATTTTTTATAGACTGGAACTGTGCTACATGGTTCTCCAAACATCAACGATTTTACAACTGGTAAAAGTTTGTCTGTTAGCTTTAAATAGATATTATTAGGAATGAATTTGTCTCCACACCCTTTTACTACAATTCTTTTGTCAAAAAATTCGGCAATATTTAATTGTCCAATTGCATTTATATACAATTGATGTTCTAACTCTTCTCGGCTGCCTACCATAGCATACTTCACAACAGATTGTAATTTTGTAGCAATAAGCATGTATGCCCAGGTTGGAATTATGGCATCGCTGCTACAAATTATATTTACATAACTGTCTTTATAAATACTCCAATCGTTGTTTTTTATATAATCGCGAAAATCTTTCTCTTTTAACATTAAACCCATGTACAAATGTTCTTTAATGTCTATGGTTTTGAAAGGAAAATCTAAGATAAGTTCCTCTAGATTAAGTGTGATTAATCCGCTGTTTGCCACTTTGTTTTCTATATTCTCCATTTGAAGTTTTGAAGTCACAAATTTACAAAAAATAGTAATAGAAATGCGTGGTATAGATTTAGTGGACTATTTGTGTTTTAAAAGAGTAAAACAATCTGAAAAATAAATTAAAAAATATGTAGGTTTGCATTTTAGTATCAATTGTTCCGATGAAACCTTACTCTATTCTTCTGTTTGTCATTTTATGCTTGTGTACATTAGGGGCTGTTTCTTTGTATTTAGATACTAACAACATTAAACTTGCGGGTGTTGAATTAATTAATTTTGAATCAGACCAAATGGATACAGTTTCTTTGTCTGAAAGTAAAGACTCTATTCTATTGAAAGCCAGAGAGATTTTTCTTAAGGATTCTGCAACTTTAGCAGCCAAAAAAATAGAAATATTCAAAAAACCTTCTCGCTCATTTCATGACACATTATTGCTCCTAGAAATTGCTTCTATTGAAAGTTCAGCAAGGTTTTATTACGATAATTCTCTTACCAATACCACTATGGATCGTTTTTTTGATGAATTGGAACAAGTGAAACGAGACAATACTTTTTTTAGAATCATTCATTATGGCGATTCTCAAATAGAAATGGACAGAATTAGTAGTTTTATAAGAGAAAAACTACAAAGGTCTTTTGGTGGAAGTGGACCCGGATTATTGCCTGCATTGGAAGTTACACCCAAGTATACAGTAGCCGTTCAAACTTCAGGAGATTGGTCACGGAAACTAACATTTGGTTCGCCTGAATTTAGGTCTAAGCATAATAAATATGGTCCTATGGCTTATTTCTGTGTCAAAAACAGTCCTTCAGCTAAAGTGTTATACACAGCCCGCGATAATACTAGTTACAAAAACAGAAGTTTTAATACTTGTAAAGTTATTGTAGGTGCAAATTCAACACAGCAAGAAATTAAATGCTTTTCAAACAACAAATTGGTGGATACCAAAACTGTAGATGTGAGTTCAATAGAACAAATTATTAGTTTCTCTACAGACAGTGCAGATGGCAAAGTGGCACTGGAATTTAATGGAGGCAGAGCGGAAATATTGGGTGTGAGTTTGGAAAATAAAACAGGAGTTGCCCTAGATAATATTCCAATGAGGGGTGGTTCGGGATTAATGTTTGCCAATATCAATGCTGAATCATTAAAACGAACTTACCAAGCCTTGGGTGTTAAAATGGTGATTTTACAATATGGCGGAAATGCCTTGCCAGGAATGAGTTCCAAATCAGGTGCAGAGTATTATGGTAAGCGTTTTTATGATCAAATTACATTTTTAAAATCTATAGACCCACAATTAATTGTTTTTGTAATTGGTCCTGCAGACATGTCTGTAAAGCGCAATGGTGAGTTAAAAACGCACGAATATTTGGAGCAATTGAGAGATGCGATGAAGTCGGCAACATTAAGAGCAGGTGGCGTTTTTTGGGACATGTATGAAGCTATGGGAGGAAATGGTAGTATGATAGAGTGGGTGCGTTCTAAGCCCTCTTTAGGCTCGCCTGATTACATACATTTTACAACAAAAGGGGCTCAAAAAATATCAGAAATTTTTTATCAATCTCTGATGAATGAATATGAAATGTATAAAATTAGAAAAAAAACCAGCAATTGATTAAGGCTTTTAAATATCTATTCATGTTGTTGTTGGGCACATGTTTTTCTTTGCATTCTCAAGATGTGCCTGTTAATACAGAACATTTTCCTTTTGTAAATGAGAATTTAAATTCAATTAATTTCTTTAATGACAGTATTGAATTTTACAGTTTTTTTAGAAAGTTTGATCAGCTAATTTCACATGGAACAGGGAAACTAAATATTGTACATTTTGGAGGTTCTCATATTCAAGCTGATATTTGGTCCTCTCGACTTAGAGATAATTTCAATTTGTTTGTCAATCAAAAACAAGCAGCACGTGGTTGGATTTATCCTTTTAAAATGGGACTTAAAAACAATAATCCTTCCAATTATCAGATAGATTACAAAGGAAAATGGGATGGATGCCGAGCAGTAAATTATAATTGTTATGGAAATATCGGAATGAATGCCATGCAAACTACAACGTATGACAGCTCTTCTGCTTTTTCAATACAGTTATTTGAATCGGAAAGAATCGATTATGTGTTTGATAGGGTAAAAGTTTTTTATCAGCAATCTGAAAACAGTTTTGATATTGAATTAGATTCAAATTATACTGCCAAACAAATAATAATAGACAAACAAAATGGATACATTGAATTTGTGTTCGATAAAGTGATGCGCAATGTTTCTTTTAAACTAAACAAGCGCGATTCTACTCAAACAAGTTTTACTTTATTTGGCATGTTTTGCGATTTGGATGCACCAGGTGTGAATTATAATGCAGTGGGAGCAAATGGTGCTTCTGTGCCAACTTATTTAAAATGTAATTTATTGGAACAGCAAATAAAAGCGATTAAACCAGATTTGGTTATTTTTTCAGTTGGAATTAACGATGCTTTTGCACCCAATTTTTGTGCTTCATGTTACGAAAATAATTATTTGACTTGGGTTCAAATCATAAAAAGAGCCTCTCCAAATACTGCTATATTGTTTACAACCAATACAGATAGCTACAAAAAAAATAGAAAAGGAAAATTCATTAAAAATCAAACAGGAATAGAAGTAAAACTAGTTATGGAAAATTTGTCAAGAAAAGTCAATGGAGGCGTTTGGGACTTGTTTTCAATAATGGGTGGATTGGGGAGTATGGAGTTTTGGGTTAGACAAGGGATGGCTGCAAAAGACCGTGTTCATTTGTCAGGCTCAGGATACAAGCTTGTTGGTGATTTAATGTTTAATGCCTTTGTGTTAAAATATTTGGATTATTTAAAAACCCCTGTATCAAAAATAAAGCATGATTGAGTATATTCTTTCCATATTATTATCGTTTTTTTCTTTTTCAGAAAACCATCCAATCATATTTACAAATATGGATTTTTGGATATTTTTTGTTATCGTTTACGCAGTTTTTACTGTTATTTACAAACAGTATAATGTTAAAAATTTATTTCTGTTTTTAGTCAGTGTTTTTTTCTACTACAAAACAAGTGGCTTATTTTTTGGCCTACTTCTTTTCACAATAACCAATGAATTCTTAATTGCTCGAGTTATTCATCAATCCAAAAAAGAATTACTAAGGAAGTGTTTATTGGGTTACAGTGTGTTTATCAATTTAGGGTTGTTATGCTATTTCAAATACGCTTATTTCTTTACCGATTCTTATAATCAGTTGTTTCATACCAATCACGAAGTGTTCAATTATTTTGCCCATTGGGGAAATGGATGGTTGAATAGTGGAGACGCTTTTAGAGTTGATAAAATTATACTGCCAGTAGGAATTTCTTTTTACACTTTCCAAACCCTCAGTTATACCATAGATGTTTACCGAAAAAGATTAACACCAACCAAAAATTTCTTTGATTTTGGTTTTTATGTTTCCTTTTTCCCTCAATTAGTAGCTGGTCCTATTGTAAGAGCAAGTGATTTTATTCCCCAAATAAGACAACCATTTTCTCTAAGTCGTTATCAATTTGGACTAGCGGTGTTTATGATTTTAAACGGATTACTCAAAAAAATGGTCGTTGGAGATTATATCGCAGTTAATTTTATTGATAAAGTCTATGCAAACCCTTTTTTATACACCGGTTTGGAAAATTTATTGGCAGTAATAGCCTATTCTCTTCAAGTCTATCTTGATTTTTCGGGTTACACAGACATTGCCATAGGTATTGCTTTGTTAATGGGTTATAGGCTTAATACAAACTTCAATTCCCCATACAAAGCCAAGAATGCAGGTGAGTTTTGGAAAAGGTGGCATATTTCATTATCCACGTGGTTACAAGATTATTTATACATTCCTTTAGGAGGTAACAGAAAAGGAACTATTGCTTCTTACTTAATCATTGTAATATTAAGTGTATTTATGGCATTTCTACTTGAAGCAAGTTGGGTATTATGGATTGTGCTATCTGTAGGTTTTGTGTTTTTTGCTTTATCCTTAATTTCTGCTGAATTCAAAAAAGCAATCAATACCAATATCAATCTGATGATTACCATGTTGTTAGGTGGTTTGTGGCATGGCGCAACTCTCAATTTTTTAATTTGGGGTGGCTTAAATGGTTTAGGGATTGTGGTTTACAAGTTTTGGCGTAAAATTAGCCCTTATGAAAAAATGAATTCGTTACCTGTTCATTTTTGGAAAGTATTTAATACATTTGTGTTTATATCAATTACTCGTATCTTTTTTAGAGCCGAGGACATGACACAAGCAACAGAAGTTATTACAAAAATTTACAGTGATTTAAATTGGCAGTTATTGCCTCGAATTATTGTTGGATATAAAGAGGTTTTTCTGCTAATGTCCATCGGATTTGTTGTGCACTGGTTACCCAAAAAACAAAAATGGGAATACAAGAAGTTTTTTATTAAATCACCTGTTTGGTTTAAAGTTGCAGTTGTTATTGTTTGTGTTATTTTAATTCAATTAACCAAATCTGCAGACACTCAACCTTTTATTTATTTTCAGTTTTAAGAACCTATGAAACTTAAATATTTAAGTCATGGAGTGATTAAAACAGGTGGTTATAGGCACGAAAAGTTTTTATTTGATTCGCTAGTAAATAAGTTGGAATTGCTGCCCAGCCAATACCAAATATTACGCTTGCCTAAGCAATTCAATCATTTTTTAGCCTATGTTTATTTAATGTTATGGGGTTTTTTAAAATCCAATGCAGAAATTAATATTGTCGTTTCAAGATTAGCTTTATCGGCCCTTTTCAGAAATTGGTTCAATCAAAATCAAGTATGGATAGTATTGCATAATTTTGATAACAATGATGGAAAATCAAACTTAATGAAGCGCTATTATTCTTTCTTATTTAAACTTTTAAGAAAGGTAAAGCACAACAGATTCAAAGTGATAACTGTGGCTGAATATTGGCAACAATATTTAACAAATGAACAACACCTGCCCAATGTGAAATTATTCCCCAACTTATTTGAATCTGAGTTTTATACTAAATTTCATAAGGATGATAAAAATGCTTGGATTCATTTGGGTCAATATAGTGCCAAGAATCACGAAGATATTTATCGTTTAGCGAAGATTTTAACACAAGATGGTTATTATTGCTATTTTAGTACTTTAGATTCTTCTTTGGCCAAGCCTTTTAATGGTCAATTTGAGGTTATTTATTTTCACAGTTTTAATGATTATTTAGACCAAGTTTCAAGGTCTATGTGTACCGTTTCTCTAATCAAAGTTAATGAAGGGTGGAACAGGTTAGCTCATGAAAGTATATTAATAGGAACTCCTGTTTTAGGCTATGGCAATGGTGGTTTGGGAGAGCTTTTGAAAAAAAGTCACAGTATTATTGTTCAAGACATTGATGAAGCATTTACTTGTATAAAGGCTTCATTATTCATGTTGCCTGAATCTTCCTTTTTTCAAGACTATCATACCAATAAAGCGAAGGACTACCTATATAAAGTGATGCAATAAAAAGATTTATAGGAATCTTTTTACTTAAGAAAGATGTTTTATCGCTAATTCAGCAATTGTCTTCCCAATTGAAAGTGAACTTGTAGCTGCAGGACTGGGAGCATTAAGTACATGAATTTGTCCCGGAAGCTCTTTGATATAAAAATCATCAATTAAACCACCATTTTTATCACATGCTTGAGCTCTAACTCCTGCGCCTCCTGTTACTAAATCATCTGATTCAATTCCTGGAAGAAGTTTACTTAAAGCTTTAGTAAAAGCATTTTTATTAAAAGACCTGTACATTTCACCAAATCCGGTTTTCCAATATTTAGAGGCTACTTTTATAAACCCCGACCAAGTTAATGATTCCCATAATTCAGCGATATTGATTTGTGATTTTTTGTATCCTTCGCGTTTAAATGCTAAAACTGCATTTGGTCCAGCTTCAATTTCGCCATCAATTCTTCGTGTAAAATGCACACCAAGAAAAGGGAAGTTAGGGTCAGGAACAGGGTAAATTAAATGTTTTACTAAAAAACGTTTATTGGGTTTAAGGGAGTAATATTCCCCCCTGAATGGAATAATTTTCATGTCCAAATCGGGGATGGTATGTGCTGCAATTTTATCGCAATACAAACCTGCACAATTGATGATTAAGTTGGTTTCAATTTTGCCTTTTAATGTTTCAACGATGATAGAACCTAGCTTTTTCTTAATATTAATAACCTTATTATTGAATCTTACATCGCCTCCTAATAATTCAAAATTCTCTTTCATTTTATTAGCGACCACTTTGTAATCTACGATTCCAGTTTGTGGTACAAAAATGCCTTTAATCCCATAAGTATAAGGTTCAATGGCTTTAATTTCATCTGCATTAATATAGTGAATTCCTTCCAAACCATTTTCTACCCCTCTGTTGTATATGGCGTCCAAGGCATTTAACTCATTTTCGTGAGTTGCAACTATGATTTTGCCACATAAGTCAAAGGGGATGTTGTTTGCTTTGCAAAATTCAATCATCATGTGGTAACCATCAATACAGTTTTTGGCTTTTAAACTACCTGGTTTGTAGTAAATGCCGCTGTGAATAACGCCACTGTTATTTCCCGTTTGGTGAGCAGCTACTTTGTTTTCTTTTTCAAGAACTATAATATTGAGTTGAGGTTGTGCTTTTTTTAACTGGAGTGCAGTAGCTAGTCCTACTATTCCTGCACCAACAATGGTGACATCAAATTTTGACATTTTATAGGGGTTTTAAATCGTTGCTTTCTATTTTAGTTTCAAGTTTAGTTTTTAGTTCTTTAATGATTTTTTCTTGACTTTTAGCGTATTTTCGGAAAGGGATAATCGCTGAAATGCCAATCACTATACCTGTTGTAAAACAGAGTAAAAACAAAATGACTAATGGGGCATTGAATTCCCAAAAAAACACTTTAACCAATGTAGAATTGCTGTTTTGTAAAGCAAAAATAACAACCAGTAAAGTCGCAGTCAAACCGATTACTAATTTAAATAACGAATAGTTTGATGGAGGCGTAGTTTCTGTCATGTTGCAAAGATAGTTGATTGATTAATTATTTTTCAATCTTAATATCAAAGTCATTTTTTATCGAATCAATCGATTGAATAGATGCAGTAATTATTTGTTTTATTAATCATGTTTTTTGAGTTTGTAGCAATAATGAACTGATTGTCAGGTCGCAATTCTTGTATTGATTTAAGTAATTGCTTTTGCCAATCTTTATCTAATCCAGTTTCAGGCTCATCCAACATGAAAACTGAATTTTGAGGTTTGTTTTTTTCGCTTATTGCAATAAGATTAATAAGGATAGAAATGATTCTTTTTTCCCCGTCGGAAATTTCACTTATTGAGCCTATTTTCCCATTATTGAAATGAATGGTCATTTTACCATTTTTATCTATGTCAAGTCGCTTTTTTTTTGCTTCCAAAAAAACATTTACACTCGATTTTATTTGATGGATTGGATCATTTAGTTTTTCAATTTCTTTTTGGTAAGAGATATTGAAATGGATAATGTCATTAATCCTTTTTAATTGAGGTTGATTTTGAAACCAAGTTTGATACAAATGAAGAGTTTCAAAGTTTATTTGTCCTTTGTTGTAATTTTTTTCAACTTCAAAAATATTTCTTTGGACATTTTCTAATTCATCAAAAAACGCATTTACATGGTCAAGAAAACCTGTTAAATTAAAATTTTCAAAAGCTTCTATCGCTTGTTCTCTTCTGTTTTTTAAACAGTCATAATCAGGAATAAAATCTAATTCATGCTGTTCCAAAAACTCGAATGAATTTAATAAAATTCTATTTTTGAATTCTTGATTGATAATTGGTTTTTTAAGTTTGATTGTTTGAGTGTGTTTTTCGATACTCTCAACCAAGTGATACAAGCATTCCTGTGAATCTATTAAATTATAATTGATGTAATTATCTAGGGGAAAATGGTTGTAACGTCTTTTGAAAATATAGTTATTACGCATTTTCGATAAAAAAGAACCCGCTAAATTGGGGGAATTAAAGGTAGTAAAAATAATTGATCCTGCTGATTTTATGTTTTTAACAACTTCTTGTTCTAAGAAAGAGGATTCCAAAAGATTCTTTTTTTCTTCGTTAGACTCAAAGTCCATTTGGTTGTTGTAAGTAAATTTGGTAAATACACCCTCAATAGAGTTATGGTTTTGTTGAGTATATGAAATTTTATATTCATTATCATTGCTTTTATTGAGAGAAATGGTTGCTGTTTTGTTATTTGAATTTAATAATTCTAACTCCAATGATTCAAAGTCAATAGAATTTAATATTGAATAAGAGGGTGTTGAAAGGGCGCTAATTAATTTTAATAGCGTTGTTTTGCCTGAACCATTGCTGCCTAAAATATAAGAAATATCTTGCTCAAAAGTCACGTCTATATTAATATAGCCGTATATATTTGTTGCTTTGAACCCGTTAATTTTCATAAAAATGGAGTATATAATACTAGAATATGATTTAGTTATGGTACAAAAATAACATTTTAAGCGTACAAAAAATAAATAAAAGAGTATTTTTTTATTAAGGCCTATCCATTTAATTAATAAAAAAGCCCCGATAATTAGTCGGGGCTTTGTGTTTTGACGATTTAAGTATTTATACTTAGTACATGCCACCCATGTCTGGCGCACCATGTGAATGAGGTGCTTCTTTTTCTTTAATTTCTACTAAAGCACATTCTGTTGTTAAAATCATGCTAGCTACTGAAGCTGCATTTTCTAGAGCAACTCTGCTTACTTTAGTTGGGTCTATAACACCAGATTTAATTAAATTTTCGTATTGTTCAGTACGTGCATTGTAACCAAAATCATCTTTACCTTCTTTAACTTTTTGAACAATGATTGAACCTTCTCCACCAGCATTGGTAATAATTTGTCTTAACGGTTCTTCTAAAGCTCTTCTTACTATAGCAATACCTGTATTTTCATCTTCAGTATCACCTTTTAATTTTTCTAAACCTTCTAAAGCTCTTATATATGCAATTCCACCACCTGGAACTATTCCTTCTTCTACAGCGGCTCTAGTAGCATGTAAAGCATCATCAACTCTATCTTTTTTCTCTTTCATTTCAACTTCACTAGCAGCACCTATGTATAATACAGCTACACCACCAGCTAATTTTGCCAATCTTTCTTGAAGTTTTTCTTTGTCATAATCGCTTGTAGTATTTTCAATTTGCGCTTTTATTTGTGCAATTCTAGATTGAATGGCAGCTTTGTCGCCAGCACCACCTACTATAGTAGTGTTGTCTTTGTCGATAGTGATGCTTTCTGCTCTACCCAAATCTTCCATTGTAGCATCATCTAATTTTCTGCCTTGCTCTTCACTAATTAATGTTCCGCCAGTTAAGATAGCAATGTCTTGTAACATTTCTTTTCTTCTGTCACCAAAACCAGGTGCTTTTACTGCTGCAATTTTTAAAGAACCTCTTATTTTATTAACAACTAATGTTGCTAATGCTTCACCTTCAACTTCTTCACTGATAATTACTAAAGGTTTGCCTGTTTGAACTACTTTTTCCAAAATAGGAAGCAAATCTTTCATACTACTAATTTTTTTGTCATAAATCAATATGTAAGCACCTTCTAAGTCAGCAATCATTTTTTCGCCATTGGTAACAAAATATGGAGATTGGTAACCTCTGTCAAATTGCATCCCTTCAACAACCTCTACAGTGGTATCGGTTCCTTTTGCTTCTTCAACAGTAATAACACCATCTTTACCAACTTTTCTCATTGCTTCTGCAATTAGCTTTCCAATTGTATTGTCGTTGTTTGCTGAGATTGTAGCAACTTGCTCAATTTTATTGTTGTCGTCTCCAATTTCTCTTGATAGTTTTCTTAAAGATTCTACAGTTGCTATAACAGCTTTCTCAATACCTCTTTTTAAGTCCATTGGATTTGCACCAGCAGCAACGTTTTTAATTCCAGTTGTTACAATGCTTTGAGCTAAAACGGTTGCAGTAGTTGTGCCATCACCAGCTAAATCAGCAGTTTTGCTTGCAACTTCTTTTACCATTTGTGCACCCATGTTCTCGATTTCATTCTCTAGTTCTATTTCTTTTGCAACAGTTACACCGTCTTTTGTTATCACTGGAGAACCATATTTTTTGCCGATTACAACATTTCTTCCTTTAGGTCCTAATGTTACTTTTACTGCATTCGCTAATGCGTCTACACCACGTTTTAATCCTTCACGTGCTTCTATGTTAAAATGGATTGACTTTGCCATATATTATTTTTGAATTGTAATTTTTATTTATTTTTAAATTGACTAAATTGGACTAGATGATAGCGAAAATATCACTTTCTCTCATGATTAAATAATCTTTTCCTTCCACTTGGATTTCAGTACCTGCGTATTTACCATACAATACAGTGTCGCCGGGTTTACACGTCATAGGTTCGTCTTTTTTGCCTCCTCCAACTGCTACAACAATCCCTTTTTGAGGTTTTTCTTTTGCTGTGTCCGGGATAATAATACCTCCCGCTGTTTTTACTTCGGCTGCTGCCGGTTCTACTAAAACTCTGTCTGCTAATGGTTGAATATTCATATATTTATAATGATTTGAATGTTTATAACAACATATTGTCACTAAGTGTGCCATTTTATGATTTATGACATTTTTTCGCTTCAATGGTGTCAAAAAGTCAAAATGTCATATTTTGTTTTTAACTATATTGTTTTTCTGTGTTAATCTTGTGTAAAACCAAAATGAAGTATCTGTTATTTTTGTAGCTTAATTTTTCAATAATATACAAAACGTCATTTTTATGAATAATCAAGAACCAAAAGGTATTCTTATACCTGTGGGGGGGGCTGAGGATAAAGGAACGGATCTGGAATTAGGTATTATTTCAAGGAATAACCTTAATTTTATGGAAATTGGAATCCTCAAAAATATTGTTAATGAAATTGGTAACAATGACGCCAGAATTGAAGTTATAACTACCGCTTCTCAAATTCCTGATGAGGTCGGTGAAAATTATATAGATGCATTCTCTAAACTAGGTTGCCAAAATATTGGACATATGAAAATTAGAAATCGTGAAGATGTAATGCAAAAAGATTACTATGAACGATTGAAAAACTGTGATGCAATTATGTTTAGTGGAGGAAATCAACTTCGACTTACTTCTATTTTCGGAGGTACAGAATTTTTGGAATTATTGATTGAACGATACCACAATGAAAGATTTGTAATAGCTGGTACTAGTGCAGGTGCAATGGCCATGAGTAATACTATGATTTATCAAGGGAATGCAAGTAATGCACACCTAAAAGGGGAGGTTAAAATAACAACTGGATTGGCATTTGTGAAAGATGTAATCATTGATTCTCATTTTAATAAAAGAGGTCGATTTTCCAGATTAGCTCAAGCTGTGGCAAGTAACCCTTCTGCTATAGGAATAGGTTTGGGTGAAGATACTGGTGTGATAATAAAAAAAGGATATGAAATGGAAGCTATAGGTAGTGGTGCAGTAGTGATAATTGATGGTCGCCATATTAGACATAATAATATAGCAGATATAGAAGAAGGTACACCTATTTCTGTAGAAAATATAATAGTTCATATTATGGAAAAAGGGAATCGCTATAATTCCAAAACAAAGGTATTTGAAGCAGCCAACGTAAATGTTGTTGAATAATTATCGCAACAAAGTTAAGGTACCTTTTAAATAAAAATACTTTCCATTTTGTGCTTTGATACTTACCATGTATAAGTATATCCCCTCCATACAAAGTTCTTGTTTGTATTTGCCATCCCAAGAAGGACTTTCTCCTATTTGTTCAAATAATTTTTCTCCCCAACGATTGTAAATCTCAATTTTAATCCATTTTAAATTTTCGCCTTCTATTTTAAAGACTTCATTTAAATTATTGCTGTTTGGAGAAAAGGCTGTTGGAATATGAAAAATTGGGTCTGAACATGGTTGAATTTTAATACTGTCTATGTCGTTACCACATTGATTAATTACTTTTAATAAATATACTACAGGTTCTTTAATACTTAATCCATTTATTAGGTTAATATAAGGGGTTTTATGTCCTGTATTCCATTCATACGAAACAGAAGTATTCACAATCGAATTAATTTGATAATTATTTCTACATGGTATCGTATCACCTGTTATTGTTACGTTTGGAAATGGTATTTCGTTAACATTAATGGTGTCTTTACCTTCGCATAAAACACTGTCTATTACAGTTATTACATAATTTCCTGTTTTGTTAACTTTTATTGTTGAAGTATTTTCGCCACTTAACCATTGGTATTTCTCAAATCTTTGTTTAGTGCCAATTTCAATGGTGTCTCCAATACAAATACTTGTGTCTTTCATTGGGATTAAATTGGGCAGAAGATTAACATTGATATAAATGGAATCACTGTATGAACATTTAAAATCTTTGTTTATTGTCAGTCGATAAGTGCCACTTTCTTTGACATTAATAATGTTGGAGGTGTCTCCTGTATTCCAAAGTAAGTTTTTGAAATATGTATATGTTCCAATGTTTATTGTATGAGGAAAGCATAGATTAGTGTCTTTGCCCAATTCAAAATAAGGCTGATTTAATAATGTAATAATAACGGTGTCGGAAGCAACACAATTTAGGCTGTCTTTTGAAAACAAATGGTAAACGCCACTCTTGTTAACCACTATAAATGAATCATTTGAACCAGTATTCCATTGGTAATTGGAAAGAGAAATATTTGAAGTAATTAATAATGAATCACCTTCACATATACTACTGTCTTTCCCAATGTTTAAAAAAAGATTTCGTTTTCCAATTAACACTGAATCATAAAAGATACAACCTAAACGAGTTATGCTATTGGCATAATACTTTTGATCAGATAATGGGAATACTATTGGTTTTAATTGGGTCGTGTCATTAATGAATTTATTGGGGGTCCAAACTACATTATTGGTGCCACTAATTTTAAGTTCTACTGTGTCTTTATTGCACAAAGATATGAAATGAGGTATCTTTATTTGTTGAGTGTCTTTATTTAATTGAAATGTAAACGAATCTTTGCAATTAGGCGTGTTAGATACAATTAATAATTGATATTTGCCAGTATCTGAAACCAATAGTTTAGGTTGGTTTGATTGGACTAAAAGCTTGTTTTTGTACCAATAAACATCAGCATTTTTAGGTTTAATTTGACTATGAAGGGTGTCTGTGTAGTTGTTGCACAATACACTAGGTCCCTTTATCTCTGCATTACAGCAGTTTTCTTTAATTTCTATTTCAAAACAAGTGTCTTTTTCGTTCGCCTCTCCCGGATTCATTATATAGTTTATAATATATTTACCAGTATTTAAATATTTAATATTTTGGGGAGTTGCGGTGGTTTGAGAGGGAAATTGAGGACTAGAACTACACATATTAATAGCAAATCGAGTAATGGTATTTCCACTGGCGTTAGTGCTAAAAAAATAGGCAATGTCATTTTGGATAATGATATCAGAAAGGTCGTTTGATTTGCCAACGGTATTGCTGAAACTGCCTAAATTGGTCGCTGTAATAGATCCCCCTAAATCATTGGGAAATTCAAGTTTTATTATCTTGTTGTTTTCGTCACTTAAATACCCAATTTGCTCATTATTACAGCCTTTTACTATTAGTATACCGCGTGAAACTTGTTGGGCATTGGCTAAATTGTTAAATGTGGTTGCGGTTGGACTGTTATTGCTCGCAATGTTTTTTCCAAAAGCAAGTCTTACAATTCTTTGCCCTAAAACATCAGTTACAAAAGCATAAAAATCATTGTTTTTGTCTTGTTTTACTTCAATACCTGAAGCACCTCTTGTAATGCCAATGTTAGTGAAGTTGTATGCAGTAGGAGTGTTTAATAATGAACTTCCAAAAACTAAGCGAGTAATGGAGTTGTTGTTTCTATTGGCAACAAAACCAATCCAAGTGTTATCGTGAAAAAAGATATGTAACTCATGAGGCCATGCTAATTGTCCTAGATTACCCAAATTAGTGGCGGTAGGTGAATTATTGTTGACATCGGTCCCAAAGTTTATTCTAACAATGGCATTACTTCCCGTTACAAAACCAATCCAATTATTTCCTTCCTTTTTTATTTCTAATCCTTCTAAGTCGGCAGGTAATACGCCGCCAATATTCCCCAAATCTGTAATTGTTGGAGTATTTAAATAACTATTGCCGTAATTGGCTTTGATGATTTTTTTGTTAAAATAGTTGGTTATAAATAGATAGTAATTGTTGCCATCAAATACAGGTTCTGCCATTGCAGGTCCATTCAATAATGAGTTGTAATGATTTAAAACTGTTGTAGTTGGTAAATTGGTTATTGATGATTTATTGCAAAATGTCCAATAATGAGAATAGGCCATATCCGATAAATTATTTACTTTTAAAGTGTCCGATTGACACAAATTAAGTTCTGGGATATTTAATCGAATTTTTTGACTAAAGCCTATTGCATAATATAAAGTCGTGAATACTAAGATATAATGCTTTGATATGGACATTTTAAAGAACAAATTTATTCAAAAAATCTGTGTTTTCTATTTTTATTTTTCAAGTAGAAAATACATAAAATTAGTAATAAGTTTGCTCCTATGTTTGGATTGTCTACATTTTTTGCAAAATTTTTAGTTTGGTCTGTCATTTTAAAAACCATTAAAAGCATTATTAAATGGTTTTTAATTTTAAGTATTGGACTTGTATTGCTATATAAATTTATTCCTGTTCCATATACCTTGTTTATGTTCCAAAGGTGTTATCAACAACAAGCTGATGGTGACGAAATGAAGCTTAAAAAAGATTGGGTGTCAAAGGATGAAATTTCTAATTATGTACAATTGGCTGTTGTTTGTTCTGAAGATCAAAACTACTTAAAACACAATGGGTTTGACTTAGGCGCAATTAAAAAAGCGATGAAGTACAATGAAAAAATGGAAGAAAAAGGCAAGTCGAAACGAAGAGGGGCGAGTACAATAAGTCAACAAACAGCCAAAAATGTTTTTTTGTGGCATGGTAGAAGTTGGATTCGCAAAGGGTTTGAAGTGTATTTTACTTTTTTAATCGAGTTGTTGTGGAGTAAAGAGCGTATAATGGAGGTTTATCTTAATGTGATTGAATTAGGCGATGGAGTGTATGGTGTTGAAGCAGCATCGCAAAAGTATTTTAAAAAATCAGCATCTAGGTTGACGCCAAATGAAGCCGCCCTAATGGCAGTAGTGTTACCCAATCCAAGAAAATTTTCCATTGCTAACCCTAGTGGATACACTCGCAAGCGCCAAGCATGGTGTTTAAGACAAATGAGGTTCTGGGGAATGAAGTTGGATTATAATAAAGCTGATAAATCTTCGAAAAACTCTGAAGATGAAAATTAATAAATTGATTGAAAAACTATATTTTTGCCAATTGAAATGAAATACAAACGAATTCTCCTGAAACTAAGTGGTGAAGCTTTAATGGGCGACCAACAGTATGGTATTGATCCTAAAATCTTAGAACAATATGCCAATGAAATAAAAGAAGTTGTAGATATGGGGATAGAAGTTGCTATTGTTATAGGTGGTGGTAATATTTTTAGAGGGGTTCAAGGTGTTCAAGGAGGTTTGGTTGACAGAGCTCAAGGTGATTACATGGGGATGTTAGCAACTGTTATTAATGCTATGGCGCTTCAAGGTGCTCTTGAAAAAAATGCAATTAAAACGAGATTATTGTCTGCCATAAAAATGGAACAGATTTGCGAACCTTTTATTAGAAGAAGAGCCATGAGGCACTTAGAAAAAGGACGTGTTGTGATTTTTGGTGCTGGTACAGGAAATCCATATTTCACTACAGATACTGCGGCCTCATTAAGAGCTGTTGAAATTGAAGCTGATTTGATATTAAAAGGGACTCGTGTTGATGGTGTTTATACAGCTGATCCTGAAAAACATTCAGATGCTGTTAAATTTGATAGTATTACTTTTAGTGAAGTCTATGAAAGAGGATTAAATATTATGGACCTAACGGCAATAACACTTTGTCAAGAAAATAAATTGCCTATACTAGTATTTGATATGAACAAACATGGTAATCTTAAACGATTAATGATGGGCGAACAAGTGGGTACTTTGGTTTCCTAGTCTTTGTTTTTTCTTTTTAGTATTTTAAATCTTTCTAAAAAACTGTAAAGTATAGAAAGTGCTATAAATAAAGTAGAAGTGATTATTAGTTCTACGCCTATTTTAGACATCATTTTTGATTTGTTTTTGGCGATTTCAATTGGTGTGAAATAGTCCAAGATTAAGCCGTGTTTAATCCATAAAATTAATCCAAAAGCAAGAGAAAGCATAGCCACTACGCCAGTGTTCAATGCCCATTTGACTTTATAGAAAATAAAAGGTCTTATTATTCCGATTGATAATAAGTGAATGTTAATATAGAAAGAATGGATTTAATTTGATATCTCATTTTGATATTATTTTACACCTATACTAATACTGGTTTTAAAACAAAAATAATAATCATCAAATGGACCCATTACTCTTGGATTGTATCGAACTTTCCAAGAAAGTTTGGTAAATTCTAAAGACATATTGATGTAGTTTTTATACGTTAGGCCAATAATGGGTCTAAAACAAAGGTTTAAATCTGGTTTGTTGTATGCGACATGCGCCAACCCAATGCCTCCACCAACAAAGGGTTTGAATGCTCTTTTGCCAATAAAATAATGATAAGTAGGAGATATTGAAAAAATGTCATAAGTTCCTATTGCATCCGTTTGAAAACTTTCTTGAACCAATGAGTATTCAAAATTAATACCGATTGAGTGTTTGTTGTTTATGATTTTTTGAGGATGTAAATGAATCCCCATTCCTGCATTTTTGCCATTATACTTCGATATGTTAGGATTGAAATATCTCTCAGGGAAATTGCCAAATAATCCAAAATTGACTCTGTAGTTTTTTTGCTGTGCATTCAATGGGGTAAAAGCAACTAACAATAAATAGGAAATAAAAAGGCTTTTTTGAAAATTTAATGACATCTTTTTAATGCGATTTTACTCCATATAACCCCAATGTTTCAATTTCAATTCGTTTTTTCTCCAATCAGGCTCTACTTTTACTCTTAAATCTAAAAAGACTTTTTTGCCAACAAATTTTTCAATGTCTTTTCTTGCTTCTGTTCCTATTTTCTTGATTCCGGCTCCCATTTTACCTACAATAATTCCTTTTTGTGAATCGCGCTCTACAATAATGTATGCGTATATTTTATCTAAAGTTTTACCCTCTTGATAGTCGTGCACAATAACTTCGGTACTATATGGAATTTCTTGCTCGTAATAATGAAATATTTTTTCGCGAATCATTTCACTTACAAAGAAACGAACATTTCTGTCTGTGAGTTGGTCTTTGGGATAAAAAGCTTCGTGTGTTGGTAGGTATTTTTGTATTAATTGAATCAAACTGTCAGGATGAAACCCATTAAGTGCAGAAATAGCGATGGTTTCTGTTGGTTTTAGTTCTTCAGTAAGTTTTCTCATTACCAAATCAACCTCTTTGGGGTCGGATAGGTCAATTTTGTTTATAATTAATAAGATTGGACAAGTGGCTTTGGCTATCAAAGTCATTTGCTCTTCTTTGAAATTGGGATTAGTAACATCTACCAAAACAATTAAAACATCAGCATCTTCTACACTCTCTTTTACTGCTGTCATCATGCTGTCGTGAAGTTTGTATGCAGGCTCAATAATGCCTGGAGTGTCGGACAAAACAATTTGAGAATCTTCTGTATTGATGAGTCCTAATATTCGGTGTCTTGTTGTACTAGCTTTGGGAGTTATTATTGAAAGTTGTTCTCCAATAAGTAAATTACTAAGGGTGCTTTTGCCAGCATTTGGTTTGCCGATTATATTTACAAAGCCAGCTTTGTGAGGTGTTATTTGTTCTTCCAAAATGTTTTTTTAATGTTTGTTAGCTAATTGTCCGCAAGCAGCATCGATGTCTTTTCCTCTGCTTCTTCTTACGTTTACTATGATGTCTTTTGACTGTACTCTGTCTGCAAATTTTAATATTTTATCGGGGTCGCTACTCGCAAATCCCGAGATAGAGATAGGATTGTATTCAATTAAGTTGACTTTGCAAGGAACTTTTTTTGCAAATTTTATTAACTCATCTGCTTCTTCTATTCCATCGTTTGTGTCCTGAATAACAGCATATTCTAATGTGATTTTGCGTTTCGTTTTTTTGTAAAAGTAATTTAAGGCCTCAATTAATTCCTCCAATGGATTGCTGTCATTAATAGGCATAATTTTACTTCTTTTTTCATTGTTTGCAGCGTGCAAAGAAAGGGCTAAGTTAAATCGGACACCATCGTCGCCCATTTTTTTAATCATTTTAGCAATGCCTGCCGTGGAAACAGTTATTCTACTTGCCGACATGCCCAATCCCTCCTGACTGGTTATTTTGTGAATACCTTGCATTACATTGTTATAGTTGAGTAATGGTTCGCCCATTCCCATAAATACAATATTGCTTAAGGGCATTTGATAAGTGTTTTTTGCCAATTGGTCAATCAGCCAAACTTGGTCATAAATTTCTGCAGGATCCAAATTTCTAATTCTTTTCATAGCACCTGTTGCACAGAAAGTACAAGAAAGGCTACAACCAACCTGACTGCTAACACAAGCGGTCATTCTATTTGGGGAAGGGATTAATACACCTTCTACTACAGCGCCATCGTGAAGTTTAAAGGCAAGTTTTATGGTGCCATCTACACTGGTTTGGGATGTTAAAATTTCGACTGTAAGTAAATGAAAATGTTCGTTTAGCCAAAACCGTATAGTTTTGGAAATATTGCTCATTTCGTCAAAGCTTCTAACTCCCTTTTTCCACAACCATTCATAAACTTGTTTGGCGGTGTAAGAAGGAAATCCAGCACTTGAAAATTGTTCCTGTAGCTGTTTTAAGGATTCTAAACGGATGTCTTTTTTGGTAGGATTCAACAAGATTGCAAAGTTAATAGATTTTTAATGCTTGTGTAAATTTAAAAAAAATAGTAATTTTGTTATATGAAAGTAAATTTTACTCTTAAAATATATAGTTTATTCGCCTTAATGATGGTTAGTGTTTTAGGGTTTTCTCAAACAAATGCCCTTAAATTAACAATCAATCATAAATTGGGTGCAAGCCCTTTTGCATACAACCAAGTTGCCTATAATAATTTAGGGACTAATTTTAATGTTAACTTGTTGATGTATTATATTTCAAAAGTTAAAATCGTTCATGATAAAGGTAAAGTTACTTCATTGGATAATCTTTACATCTTGGTCGATGCGTCTAAGCCAACTTCAATTAATTTAGGAGATTTAACGATTGACAGTGTCGAAAAAATTCAGTTTTCTATTGGTGTAAACACCCCTCAAAACAATCAGGACCCAACTGCTTGGCCCGAAGATCATGCGCTTGCACCAAAAAGCCCTTCAATGCACTGGGGTTGGAGTGCAGGTTACCGTTTTATAGTGATGGAAGGAACGACAGGTGATGGATTAAATAAAATGTTCCAAATTCATGGATTAGGGAATATTAACTATTTTCAAACTGAAGTGGCAACCTCAGGTACAAAAGAAGGCAATGTTATTAATATTGCGCTTGATGCCGATTATACCAAAGTGTTAAAAAATATTCCTTTGTGGAATGGCGTTATTTCTCACGGTGAAACGGATGAATCGGTTACTGCACTTCAAAATTGTAGAGATTATGTGTTTTCACCTGCTGGTCAAGCTTTGTCAAAACCATCTATCAGTTACTCTAATGAGTTTGTTGTTTTTCCGAATCCTAGTAATGGATCATTTGAAGTTAAATCTAATGTGAATTGGGATTGTGTTAAAATAGTTAATCAACTTGGTCAAACAGTGTTACAAGGGGATAATAATTCACAATTAAATATTTCGAATTCAGGGGTTTATTTTCTTCATTTCGAAAAGGAAGGTCAGTTTTTAGGAACAAAATTAATCAGCATTCAATAAGTTGCGGTCGTGGGTTAATCAAAGTTTATTTGTATTAATTCCACTCTTTTGGGTGGCTTGTAAAAAAGATGCACCCATACAAAAACAAGAAATTGGTTTAGCGTTTATTGCTATACCTGAAGGATTTCCTCCTATTGAATTTCCTGCTGATAACGCATTCACAAAGGAACGTTGGTTGCTCGGTAAAGCCTTGTTTTACGAAAAACAATTGTCTCTCGATTCTTCGGTTAGTTGTGCCTCATGCCACAGTCAACAATTTGGTTTCAGCGACAATGTTGCATTAAGTAAAGGATTTAAACAAAGATTAGGGAACAGAAATTCACCAAGTATTATCAATATTGCATACCATCCATATTTTACAAGGGAAGGAGGGGTGCCCACATTGGAAATGCAAGTTTTGGTTCCAATTCAAGAGCACAATGAGTTTAACAATAATATCTTGGATATTGCAAAACGCTTGTCGTCCAATCAGAAGTTACAAGATTTAAGTTACTTGGCGTACAATCGCCCGCTCGATTTTTATGTAATCCCACGGGCATTGGCAACCTTTGAACGAAGTTTGATAAGTGGTAACAGTAAGTACGATCAATACAAAAAAGGAACCCTTTCGCTAAGCGATGAAGAACAAAAAGGCATGAATTTGTTCTTTAGTGATAGAACAAATTGTAGCGATTGCCACAGTGGTTTTAATTTCACAAACTACCAATTCGAGAACAATGGGTTATACGAAACATACAATGATCCTGGAAGAAAAAGATTAACGGGATTGGATTCCGATTTGGCAAAGTTTAAAGTGCCAAGTTTAAGGAATATCGAAGTAACTGCACCATACATGTACGATGGCTCTTTACCCGATTTGGAGGCGGTATTAAACCATTACAATTCGGGAGGAAAACAACATTCCAATAAAAGCGAAAAAATTCAGAATCTTCAATTAAACCAAGATGAGAAAAAACAAATAATTGCCTTTTTGAAAACACTTACAGATGTTTCTTTTTTGAATCAATCTATTTTTAAGCCGTAATTTATAATAAGTTTATTTTTTTTGTTGTACTTAGTCTTTAACTGCTTTTAATACAAACAATCTAGATAAGTCGTCGCCTGATTGTAAACAAAGAAAGAATATTTAGGATTGATTTATTTGAAAAGCGTTTTTTCTTTTTCTGAGCATAACCATAAAGTTCCCCATTTTAATATTATTTTCAAATAATTCTTTAACTCAGAGAGTTTTAATTAAATTTGCCTTTTATTTGCAAATTATAGACATTCTCTTAAAGATATTACATGAAAAGATACAAAATAAAATTCATTACATTTTTTAAAAATCTCATCTTATTGTTAAGGCCACATCTTGTGTTTGGTTTTATTCAACATTTGTTTTTGACCATTTCCAACACCATTCAATTGTCAAGATGGATCAGTTTGCAGTCAAAAAACAAATTGTTAATCAACGATTTTTTTGATTGGAAACGCGACCACTACAAAAGGTATAATTTATACCAAAGTGTTTTGAAAACCTTGAATGAGGAAAAAGCGCCTTTTAATTATTTGGAATTTGGAGTTTGTAGAGGAGAGTCTTTTAAATGGTGGTTAGAAAATACCCAAAACACAGGACATTTAATGGTTGGATTTGATACTTTTGAGGGTTTGCCAGAAAATTGGGGCGTATTTAAAAAAGGCGACATGAATGCTGCTATTCCCGAAATTGAAGACCAAAGAGGAAGATTTGTTAAAGGGTTATTTCAAGACACATTGCCTGCCTTTTTAAAAGAAGGGTATTTAACAAATGATAAAAGATTAATAGTGCATTTGGATGCAGACTTATTCACTTCCACTTTGTATGTTTTAACCACATTAGCCCCATATTTAAAGAAGGGAGATATTTTATTCTTTGATGAGTTTAATGTGCCTAATCACGAGTTTTTTGCATTCAAAATGTTTTGCGACAGTTATTACATCAAAACCAAATTGCTAGGAGCAGTTAATAACTACTACCAAGTAGCTATTGAGATAGAATAATGGTAACTTTAATTAATAGTATAGGGGATAATGTGTTATTTTAAATCCTCAAAATAGTTAAAAGGTTTAAAATTGATTAATTCTTCGATTGTAATATCAAAAACATTGCAAATTTCACATAAGCGTTTAATTGTAAGGTTAATGTTACCCGATTCGATATAAGAATAGGTACGTGTATCGATATTTAGTTGGTTCGCAATTTCTTTACGTTTGATTTTTTTTAACTTTCTAATCGACTTAATTTTTTTGTGTATGTTTAATTCATCAAAATTTATCATAGTTTTTTTTGGGATTTTTAGGTTTTGTCTAAAATAGGAAATTGGAATTATCAACTTCTTTGAATACTATATTAAATTTTTTTTTGTTAATTAAAAAGAGTGAAAAAAAGAAAAGAGATAAAAGTGTTCAAATTTTTTATGAAAGGCCATTTTGGGCTTATGAATGATACTAAATATTTATCTAGCTTGTTTTTGTTAGAGGTGTTTGATAGGTATATTGTTTAATTTATTGCTTTAAATAATCAACAAAACAGGGCTTAAAATTCTTAAAAATTCTAATTGTGTGTTTTTTTGGTTAAAGAAAATGAATAAATTGATTAGAGTAAAAATACAAATTAAATGTTTAGATAGCCTTTAAAATATTTTTTAATTTAGAAATTTGGCTTCTTGGTTATGTTTTTTTATTGTGATTATTTTGTACTAAATTTATTTAAAAATATATTATTAAAAAAGTATTTAATAGAACAGTGATGCTTTCAGCAGTATTATTAATGACAAGTGCCATGTACGCTGCAGTAATTGGAGCAGGAACAGATGCATCAGGAGCTGGTGTTAATGTGGTTGGTTGTGGGGATCCTAAATCACAACAAGCAATGGGAGTAAAAGTTAAATGTAAGAAAACTGATGGAACAGATGGAACACAATGTGTTACATCAGGGAAAGGAGATCCTTGTGCGCTTAAACTTATTGACTGTCAATAATGTAATTGATAATGTTTAATAATAATAAAATATGGATAGGGTTTGCTTTCTTATCCATATTTTTTTTCATTAATTGTAGTGAGAGAAAGTCATTTTCTCAACAGAATGATTTAAAGCCTGAAATAGATTCAAATGTAAATTTCATAATAAGTAAGTCTTCTATTGAGATAGCAAACGATACAAATGATATTATACTTGCGTATTTTACTTTTTCAAATAATGTAGATTCTCAAAAAATTATTTATTTAACCAAAAAGTATTTCATAAACATTGTAGATGTTACTAATCATTCAGTTACAAAAACGAATATTCCCGTTTTATTAAAAGAGGCAATAGAAAAATCTAAGCCATTTGTACAATTTTGTCAGATTAATGATAGTGAGTATTTTTTCCTATTAAAAGATACTTTAGTGCGATGGAATACGCGAAATTCGGAATTGATATTTAAAAAAGTAATCTTACCTAGAGACTATAATACTGTTGAATACTCTTTGTCAATAAACTTAGTTCAAGAATTTGGATTACCTATGTATTTTAAAAATGATACTTTGCGTTTTGGGTCATTTTTAATACATAAAAAACAAAATAAATGGTCAATGTTTGCAGACAATTATCCATATCAGGTCAATTATAGTATAAAAGATTCGAATTCATTTACATCCAAGTTTAGATTCCCAACTTTCATCAATGAAAATCATTATGGATTAGGGTTTGAAATTCATAGGTTAAATATTTTAAATTATGATATAATTAGTTTACCATTTAGCTCAAACATATATCGCGTTTCAACTATAAATAATATGGTGGATACTATTGGAGGTAAATCTAAATATCAAACTAGCGATTTTATTAAGCCATTAAGTTCTAAACATCAGATGAATCAAATTTCATCCGATTCGGAATGGTATTACTATATCCACACCGAAAAATATAGTCAATTAATATATAATTCAAATACAAAGCAATATTACAGATTGTATTATCATCATATTCCGTTGAAGAAAAGCGATGGATTGTATTACACACACAAGGATAGAGTCATTTCTTTACAAGTATTCAATGAGCAATTCTCATTAGTTCATGAGGAAATTCTTGATGATATTTGGTTTGTTTTACACTTTTTGCCATATAAAAATGGTTTTTTAATAAATAACAATGGAATTGACCCAAAAAAAGAAAATTATGAGTATTTATATTATAAGGTTTTTTCGAAATAGTACTTTGCTTACTTTAGTTTTTTTTACTCTATATGGATGCTCAAGAAAAAGGTTTATGCTTTCTAATCATATAAATGAACCTAATTGTATGTTGAGTAAATATATCTATAATGAGCTAAATGAGAATGATTCTAATTATGATAAAATTATACTTTTTAGAACTAATTTTTGTGGAATTGAGCTGTGTACTGATGAACTTTATAAAGCGATGAATAAATATGTTAAAGATGAACACAAAAAGGTACTTATAGTTTTGAGTAGTAAAGATACAACACTTATTAAAATTTTATCTTTCAATACACAAATTAAGGTAAAACTTGATCTTGCTCAAAATTTCCAAAAATATGGATTCCAAAGGCCCGGTCATTATGCATTCATCTTAAATGGAAATCAATGTCCGATTCAATATTTAAATATTAC